>JAYEJC010000168.1:0-34526 GCA_034660335.1 Campylobacterota bacterium | reverse complement strand
GATTATGAGAAGAATTTTAAGATCAATTGTAAAAGGTGAAAAGATTACTCAAGATACATCAACACTAGAAGATCCTAGTATTGTTGGAAAAATTGAAGCTATAGTTAATGCTTAAGTATTATCTTTCTTTAGTTAAGGCTAAAGATTTGATAATTTATTAAAATAAAAAGGGAAAGATTTTAATCTTTCCCTTTTTTATTGTTTGGAACTTAATAATCGTAAGCAACTTTATATTTTGGATCATCCTCTTCAAATGTACAAAACTGTTTTGCATCGTTCATAATATTTTTACACTCATCACTTAAGTGTCTTATTTTTATAGATTTTCCAGCCTCTTTGTATTTTTTAGTTATTGCATCGATAGCTTCAACACCACTTATATCCATAACTTTAGCATCTTTAAAATCTAATATCACAACTTCTGGGTCATTTGGTATATCAAATTGTGAATTAAATGATGTTACACTTCCAAAAAATAAAGGACCATCAAAGTCATAAACTTTAGTTCCATCATCTTCTATATGTGTTTTTGATATCACTTTTGCATGTTTCCAAGCAAACACTAAAGCTGATATAATTACTCCACTAATTACTGCAATTGCTAAATCTGCAACTATAGTAATAGCAGTAACTGATACTAAAACAAAGGCATCACTTCGTGGCATTTTGGTAATTCTTGCAAAACTACTCCACTCAAAAGTTCCAATACTTACCATAAACATAATACCAACTAAAATAGCAACAGGTATAATATTTAGAATATCAGTTAATGTTGCGACTAAAAGCATAAGTCCAACAGCAGCTACAATACCTGATAATCTCCCCCAACCACCACTAGTATAGTTGATAATAGATTGACCAATCATAGCACATCCAGGCATAGCTCCAAACATACCACAAGTTATATTTCCAGTTCCTTGAGCTATACACTCTTGATTTGCACTACCTCTTTTTCCACTAATCTCATCTAAAACAGAAAGTGTTAGAAGTGATTCTATTACACCAACGAGGGCAACAATAATTGCATATGGTAATATCAGTATATAAGCTTCAAAATCAAATATAACTGTAGGGATTGAAAATTCTGGTAGCATCCCCTTAAATTGAGCTAAGTTTGCTAAGTCTCCAACTAGTTTTGTTTCCATACCTGTAAAATAAACAGCAAGTGTAAAAACTATAATAGCTAGTAGACCTCCAGGAATAGCAGAGGTGATTTTGGGTAAAAAGTACATAGTAGCCATTGTTCCAATAATTATAATATACATAATAATTCCAGAATCTTCAAGAAATTTAAATTGACTCATAGCAATAACTACAGCCAATCCATTTACAAATCCATGAAGTGCTGGTTGTGGAACTAGTCTTATAAATTTACCCATTTTAAATGCACCAATTGATATTTGTATTGCTCCTGCTACTATTGCAGTAAGTGTTATATATTGAACTATCCCATATGAGAGTTCAGCTCCGCTTAATCCTTGTGCTTCAAGTATAGATTTTGCACTTAAACTAACACCAACAAGAACAATAGCAACAGCTCCTGTTGCCCCACTAATCATACCAGGTTTTCCACCCATAATAGCAGTGATAAGTCCTAATATAAAAGCTGCATATAATCCAACAATTGGACTAACTTGAGCTATAAATGAAAATGCAATAGCTTCAGGTACTAATGCAACGGCTACTACTAGTCCTGATAAGATATCACTTTTAGCACTAGAGCCTATAAGATGATCTTTAAAATTTAACAATAATTATCCTTTCTTGTCTAAAATAATTCGTGATTTTATCCAAATCATACTTTAATCAATATTTCAGGAAAGTAACCATCTCTATTTGATATAATTTTGTTATGTTTAAAGAAAATAAAAAAAATGATTTTAATATATTAGTAATTGATGATTGTATAGATTTTAATAATACACTTTCAGAAAAATTTTCAAATATATCTTGTAGTGTATATCAGGCATATAATGCTATTGATTCAATTGAAATAGTAAAAGAATATACAAATCAATTAAATTTAATAATTCTTTGTATAGATATAAAGCATGATAATTTAAATAGTTTTATAAAAGAGATAGAAGATTTAAGTGATGCAAAAATAATAATTCTTAGCAATTATGAAGAGGTACATCAAAGGGAAGAGTATTTTAAGTATGGTATATTAGATTATCATTTAAAATCAAATAATATTGAGTATATTTTTTCTGATATTTGTGAATTAATGAAAAGACTAGAGTATAACAAAAATGAAAATATACTTTTAATTGATGATTCAAAAGTAGTAAGATATGTGATAAAATCTCTTTTAGATGTTAGAAACTATAATGTTATTACAGCAAAAAATGCTAAAGATGGTATAGAAATTATAAAAAATAATAAAATCTCATTATTATTGTTAGATATGGAATTACCAGATATGCATGGAATAGAGGTATTAGAAAAGTTAAGAGAGTTATATGTTATTAATACTTTTCCAACTTTAATATTATCAGGTTCATCAAATCCATCAATTGTAAGGCAGGCATTAAAAAAGGGTTCATCTGATTTTTTAAGAAAGCCATTTATGTTTGAAGAGTTTTTATTAAAAATTGATTTATGGATAAAAACTTCAAAATGGCAAAGGGAATTTAAAGGTCAAAAAAAGCAGATTGAAGAGAGTTTGAAAAGTTTTGAAGCTTTAGTAGACTCTACGATGGAGGCATTGTTTATTTTTGAAAAAGATTGTTGTTTGGATTTAAATAATGAAGCGGTTGCATTAATTGGATATAGAAAAAAAGATGAAGTTTTAGGTAAAGGTATATTTGAAATTTTTAATGATGTAACAAATGAACATAAAGCGGAGCTTTCAGATGAAAAAACTGATCATTTTTTTGAAGATGTTTTAGTAAATACTGAAGGGAAAAGGATACAGGTTCAATTTAAAGAAAAAAATATTTTAACTGCTGGAAAAATACTTAAAATCATTGCCGTAATGGATATAACTCAAATTAAACAAAAAGAGCAAATTTTAAATAATCAATCAAAAATGGCTAGTATGGGTGAGATGATTGGTAATATTGCACATCAATGGAGACAACCTTTAACGGCAATATCTGTTGCAGCAGGTGGTATAAAACTAAATTATGAACTTGATATGGAAGAGAGAGATGAAACTATAAAAGAGCTTGATAATATTGTTAATAATACACAATTTTTATCATCAACTATTGAGGATTTTCAGAATTTTCTAAAAGATAATAGAGAGATAGTTGTATATTCATTAAAAGAAACAGTAGAAAAAACTATATCTATAATAAAAGCTAATTTAGAATCATACGAGATTAATATAATTAAAAATTATAATCAAAATATACAAATAAAAGGTATTCAAAATGACCTTATACAGGTGTTATTAAATATTATAAATAACGCTGGAGATATTTTGAAAACTATAAAAAATCCTGAGCAAAAAAAATATATCATTATAGATATAAATCAAACTGATGAAAATATAAATATTCAGATACAAGATTCAGCAGGTGGGGTACCATCTGAGATTATTGATAAAATATTTGAACCATATTTTACAACTAAACATCAAAGTCAAGGTACAGGTCTAGGTCTTTATATGACACATCAAATTATACATAATATGGGCGGTATAATAGAAGTTGAGAATAGTAGTTTTCAATATAATGCAGATAGCTATTATGGTGCAAAATTTAATATTATTTTACCAATTAATTAAAACTTATTAAAGGATTGAACTATTTATTTTATGAGTATAATCCTATATTAAGTTTTAATTAAGATTAAGAAAGAAATTACGCGTGATTTGATGAGTTACAGCAATATACTGACTAATTTTTATTTTGAAAATAGATAAAAAGTAGTTAATTACCAGTGCTATTTCCTTTAATCTTAAATAAAACTTATTAAAGGATTAAACTATTTATTTTCTAATAATATCATATTCGTAAGGTATAATAAATTTAAAAATATTTTCATTTATATTTTGATTTTGTTTTATATTAAAAAAACTAATTTTTACTTTATTGTCTAATTCATCAGAATACTCTATTGAGTTTAATATATTATTTTCAATTGTTAAAATATAGTCTCTTGAGTATAAATTTGATTTATATATATTGTTAGAGATATGTTTTGCATCTTTTAATAGTTTTAGTAGATTTATCTCTTTTTCCAAATTAGAGATAATTGCTTGTTCTAAGTCGGGTTCAATAATTGTTACATTTTGATTTGTAATATATACATTTTTTTCAATTGGATTATTATATTGCCAAAAGATTAAAGATGGTTGTTTTATATAAATATCCCCATTATATGTGATCACTTTTGATGAAGAGTTTGTAATATATTGTTTAAAACTAGCTTGAAAAGTTTTTATATCTGCTAAATCATTTGCAGAAAGAATAAAAATAGAAAAACACAAGCTGATTAATAGCTTCATAACAATCCTTTGGATACAATATTTTGAAAATAAATTGTATCACAATAAGACTAAGGAACAATATAAAATGTTAAAAATTTTTTCAAAAATATTTGGAACAAAAAATGATAAAGAGGTTAAACGATATCGAAAGCTAGCAGAGCAGATAAATGTTTTAGAAGAAAAATATTCATCATTAAGTGATGAAGAGCTTCAAAGTAATTTTGCTTTATTAAAGAAATCAGTACAATCAAATGAAAAAACATTAGATGATGTTTTAAATGATAGTTTTGCAATAACCAGAGAAGCATCAAAAAGAGTACTTAATATGAGACATTATGATGTTCAACTTATTGGGGGTATGGTTTTACATGATGGTAGAATAGCAGAGATGAAAACAGGTGAAGGTAAAACACTTGTTGGTACACTTGCAGTTGTCTTAAATGCAATGACAGGTAAAGGGGTACATGTAGTAACAGTAAATGACTATTTAGCTAGTAGAGATGCAAATGAATTAGCACCATTATATAATTTTTTAGGATTTAGTGTTGGATCATTAACAGGTGATATTCAAGATGATAAATATAGAAAAGAACAGTACGGAGCTGATATCACATATGGAACAAACAATGAGTTTGGATTTGATTTTTTAAGAGATAATATGCATTACTCTTTAGATGAAAAAGTTCAAAGAGAGCATAGTTTTGTTCTTGTTGATGAAATTGATTCTATTTTAATTGATGAGGCTAGAACACCTTTGATTATCTCAGGACCAACAAATCATAAAAGTACAGACTATATCAAATCAAATAAAATTGCACTTAGTTTAGAAAAAGGTGAAAGAACAGAAGCTACAAGACCTGATGAGTCTGATAAAGTTACAGGTGATTTCACAGTTGATGAAAAAAACAAAGTTATACTTTTAACAGAAGCAGGTATTGAAAAAGCACAAGAGTTATATGGTGTTGATAATCTATATTCACTTGAAAATGCTTCTCTTTCTCATAATCTTGATCAAGCTTTAAAATCAAATTATCTTTTTGAAAAAGATGTTGATTATGTTGTACAAAATGATGAAGTGGTAATAGTTGATGAATTTACAGGTAGACTAAGTGAAGGGAGAAGATATAGTGATGGTTTGCATCAAGCACTAGAAGCAAAAGAGGGTGTGAAAATACAAGATGAATCTCAAACTCTAGCAGATGTGACATTTCAAAACTATTTTAGAATGTATGATAAGTTAGCTGGTATGACAGGTACAGCACAAACAGAAGCTACTGAGTTTGCTGAGATTTATAATCTTGATGTTGTTTCGATACCAACAAATGTACCAATTACAAGAATAGATAGAAATGACCTTATTTATAAAACAGAAAGAGAGAAGTTTATAGCTGTTTGCAACAAAATAAAAGAGGTAAGTAAAACAGGTCAGCCAATACTTGTAGGAACAGCTTCTATTGAAAAATCAGAACACCTACATAGTCTTTTAAAAGCAGAAAAAATCCCGCACACAGTTTTAAATGCAAAACAACACGAAAAAGAGGGTAAAATAGTAGAAGATGCTGGTCTTAAGGGTGCAGTAACAATTGCAACAAATATGGCTGGTCGTGGTGTTGATATCAAACTTCCTAATGAGTGTAAAGAGCTTGGGGGATTGATGATTTTAGGAACTGAAAGACATGAGAGTAGAAGAATTGACAATCAGCTAAGAGGTCGTGCAGGACGACAAGGTGATGTTGGTGAATCTCAGTTTTATCTATCTTTGGAGGATAATTTACTAAGAATTTTTGGTAGTGATAAGATTGCTGGCGTTATGAATAGATTGGGTCTAGAAGAGGGTGAACATATCGAATCTGGTATGGTTACACGAGCTGTTGAAAATGCACAGAAAAAAGTAGAAACAATGCACTTTGAGAGTAGAAAGCATCTTTTGGAGTATGATGATGTAGCAAATGAACAAAGAAAAGTGATATATACTTTTAGAGATAATTTACTTGATCAAGAGTTTGATATAAAATCTAAGATTGATGAAAATATTCTTGAATTTGTTCAAGTTACAATAGAAAATGCAAAAGAGAAAAGTGCTAGCTTAATGGTAGAAGATCTTAATTATGAAAATATTATAATCAAAATAAAAGAGGATCTAAACCTTGATATTGTAAAGGAGCAAATAGAAGCATCTGATTTTGATGAGATAGAGCAAAAAATGTTATCTATTTTAAAATCTGTGTATGAAGAAAAAATGTCTCTACCAGCTGCACAGCAAAGAGATGAGATAGAAAGAATACTGTATCTACAAGTTTTAGATAATGGATATAGGGAACATCTATACTCTATGGATACGCTAAAAACAGGTATTGGACTACGAGGTTATAATCAAAAAGATCCTTTAGTTGAATATAAAAAAGAGAGTTATAATATGTTTATAGAGTTAATATCTTCTATAAAATATGAGATTGTAAAAATTCTTTTTTCTGTACAATTACAAGATGAGTCTCAAGAAGAAGCACTAGAACAATTAAAACAAGATATGGAAGCTTCTGTTGAAGATATATCTCTGAATAATATTGATGATGAACCAAAAAAAGTTCTAGAGAAAAAAGTACCAAGAAATTCACCATGCCCATGTGGAAGTGGAAAAAAATATAAACAATGTTGTGGTCAAAGTGGACCTAAAAAAGGTGTATTAGCCCAATAAAATAAAAAGCCTTTAGATTAGTTTTAAATAATCTAAAGGCTTGTATATTAGCTCAATCTTAATAGTGGATTGTTCTATATCTATTTATTTATTGCTACTTGATTACGACCATTGTTTTTACAATAGTATAAACCATCATCTGATTTTTTTATCATCTCTTCTAAGTTTGATTTCATACCATAACAAACACCAATTGAAACTGTATATTTTATCTCTAATTGTTCAATCTTTATTATATTTGTTTCAAAAGCATATCTTATTTTTTCAAATAATTTTTCGGCACCATCTAATGAAATATCTTCGAGTAAAACACAAAACTCTTCTCCTCCAAATCTTGCAACTAGATCAGAAACTCTTAAATTGTCATTCAAAATTTTAGCAATCTCTTGTATCGCGACATCACCCACATCATGCCCATAAGTATCATTGATATTTTTAAACTTATCAATATCAAACATAGCAACCGCAATATCATTATTGTCTCGTTGGTTTTTTAAAAAAATAGCATTTCCAGATTCAAAAAAGAATCGTCTATTGTATAATCCTGTTAAAAAATCTTTATTTGCTAAGTCTCTTGTTTTTTCAAAAAGATCAAGAATCTCAAGATTTGAATTAATTCTTGTCCTAAATTCAACTTGAGAATAAGGTTTATTGATAAAATCATTTGCTCCTATTTTAATAAATTCTGAAGATATATTTGGTTTGTCATTTGCACTTAGGACTATGATTCCTAACTTATCTTTTTGATATTTTTCTCTTATTTTTGCGGTTAGTTTCATACCATCCATATTTGGCATATTATAATCTGTTAAGACAAGTGAAAAATTTATGTTAGAGTTTTTTAGTATATCAAATGCTTCTATACCATCTTTTGCTGTTGTTACATTTATATTCATATCATTTAGTGAATCAACAGCTACATTTAATTGAACTACTGAATCATCAACTACTAAAACATTTGTGTCGTAATTATTTAGAGTTCTTTCTATTACATTTAATAATTGTTCTATAGAGTTGCTGTCATCTTTAATAATATAATCAATTATATCTTTTTTTAATATATTATTTTTTAGTTCTTTATCAACATCACCTGTTAAAACTATACTAGGTATATTTTTACCTATAGCAAAATCAACTATTTTACCTTTTTTTACATCTGGTAAATTTAAATCTAAAATTGAAACATGGATATCTTTGTGTGTAAGTATATGTTTTACAGCTTCTTTATATGAAGTAGCAGTTAAAATAGTGATATTAAATCTTTTTAAAATACGCTCTTGCAACATATTTAATAATGATATACTGTCATCAACAATTAGTATTTTTTTCATATGTAAATTACCTTAGTTTTTATAATATCGTATTATATAAGATATAAGGTTATATATTGATGAAAATATAATCATTTATGATATAATTTTCCTAAAAATTAAACTGTTTATATAACTAAAAAGGAACTAACATATGGCAAAAAAGAAAAGCAATATATTTGAATGTCAACATTGTGGTGAACAAAGTGTGAAGTGGTTGGGTAAATGTCCAAATTGTGGAGGATGGGATAGTTTTGTGGAGTTATCAACTCAACAATTAGAAGATGTAAAAAAAGTTGCAAAGATGTCAAATGAAACATCAAGAGCGATACCTATAACCAAAATAGAAGAAGATAATGTTACTAGATTTTCAACTTTAAATGAAGAGTTTGATTTAGTTTTGGGTGGTGGAGTTGTACCTGGAAGTTTGACTTTAATAGGTGGTAGCCCAGGAGTTGGGAAATCAACATTATTATTAAAAATAGCAGGAAATTTAGCATCATCTGGAAAAAAAGTTTTATATGTATCTGGTGAAGAATCAGGTGGTCAAATTAAGATGAGAGCTTCAAGACTAGGTGCAAATGAAGATAAGCTTTATTTACTTTCAGAAATATCACTAGAAGCTATTCAAGATGAGCTTCTAAAAGAAGATTATGAAGTGGTAATTATAGATTCAATACAAACAATTTATTCAGATAAACTAACAAGCGCTCCTGGAAGTGTTTCTCAAGTGCGTGAGATAACTTTTGAACTTATGCGAAAAGCAAAAGAGTCTGAGATAGCTATGTTTATTATTGGGCATATTACAAAAGATGGTAGTATCGCTGGACCTAGAGTTTTGGAGCATATGGTTGATACTGTTTTGTATTTTGAAGGTGAAAGCTCAAAAGAGATACGGATGCTCAGAGGGTTTAAAAATCGTTTTGGATCTACAAGTGAGATAGGTATTTTTGAGATGACGCAAAAAGGTCTAGAGAGTGCTAAGGATATAAATAGAAGGTTTTTTGATTCAAATAAAGCACAAAGTGGTAGCTGTTTAACAGTTGCAGTTGAGGGAAGCCGTGCACTGATACTTGAAGTGCAAGCACTTGTTACAGAATCAACCTATCCAAATCCAAAAAGGAGTGCAACAGGATTTGATACAAATAGACTAAATATGCTTTTAGCACTTTTAGAAAAAAAATTAGATCTACCTTTAAATGCTTATGATGTATTTATTAATATTAGTGGTGGTATAAAAGTAAAAGAGAGTTCTTGTGATTTAGCTGTAATTGGTGCGATTATTAGTAGCTTTAGAAATAGACCAATATCAAAAGAATCAATTTTTGTAGGTGAGGTTAGTTTAACAGGTGAGATAAAAGATGTATATAGTATGGAAACAAGACTTAAAGAGGCTAGTTCTCAAGGAATCAAAAAAGCTATTATTGCAACAAAACCAACAATAAATACAAAATTAAAATGTTTTCAAGTAGATGAAGTAGTCAAGATGTTAGAGTTGTTTTAATCTCTAATAAGTTTTATACTGAAAATAGAATATATAAGCAATAATCTTAATTTCATTTAATAAATAGTGTGATAGAATTGTTTTATGAACAAAAAGTTCTATTTAAATATCAAGGAGTATATTATGAATACAAGTATAGTTGGAAGACATGTTACACTTACAGATGAGTTAAAAAGTCATATAGAGAGTACAATAGAAACATTTAAAAAATATAATTTAGATATAATTTCTGTAAATGCAATTATTTCACAAGAGCAAAAGAATGGTAAAAATGTAATCACTTTTGAATATGTAATAAATGTTGCAAATATTGATACAGTTGTAGTAAAACAAAAAGATAAAGATTTGCATACAGCAATAGATATAGCAACAGATAGAGTAAGTAAGATTTTAAGAAGACATGCTGATAAAATTAAAGCACACGATGCGACAAAATTAACACATGTAGCTATTGCTGATGAGGAAGATAGTATTGCAAAAGAGTTAGAAAAACTTGACAGTGAAATAGTTCCTTTGAAGCTTTCATCTTATAAACCAATGGAGATTGAAGAAGCTTTAAATGAACTAAAAGCTGATGCTGGTGTGTTTAAAGTTTTTTATGATTTAGATGATAATTTTAGAGTTCTTTATAAAATGAAAGATGGTGAACATTACGGTTTATATTAAAATATATAATCTACTATGAAAAGGGGTAAAAATTATCCCTTTTTTATTTTGTATTTATCAACTTTTTAAAGCTTTGAAGATCTTTTGAATCTCCCAATACAACTAAAGTATCTCCATAATCTATCTTATGATTAATTCCACTTGAATAAAATATAAACTTATCACTTATCTCTTTGTCTTGAATACCTAAAATAATTAGATTGTATTTTTGAGTCATATCAATATCTTTTAGGTAAACACCATCAAAAATAGAATCTTTTTTAATAGTAAGTTCTGATACTTCAATATTTGATTCGCTAAATAAAATATTGTCTAAAACATCTAAAATAAGTGGTTTATGCAAAAGTCTAAAAATTCTTAAAGCTCCTATCTCATAAGGATTTATTATCTTATTTGCACCTGCTAAAAGCATCGTTTTATTATCTTCTTTTGTAAATGAAACAGATATGATTTTTAAATCTTTGTTGAGGTTTCTTACACTTAAAGTGACAAATAGGTTTATATTTTTATCTTCACTTACACAAAAAAAAGCTTTTAGATTTTTATCTTGTATCCCTATTGAGAGAATATTTTCATCTTCCATTAAAGATAGTTTTTCTACATTGTATCCAGCTTGTTTTGCTTTTTGTGCTTTTTCGTCATTTTCTTCAACAATTGTGATATGGTATTTTTTTTGTTGTAAAACTTTTGCTATTTGGATTGCTATTTTACTAAAACTAAATATAATGATTTTATTTTCCATCAATTTTCCTTTTTAGTTTTTTTGATAGTAGTTCTATTCTAAATTGTTTTATAGACTCTTTGTATCCAATGATGATCAAAATATCTTTTGCTTTTAGTGTGTATTGATCTCTTTTTGGATTAAATTTAAAAGATTTTCTATTCTTCGAATCAACAATACCAATCAAAGTAAGATTAAAATTATCAAACTCAATTGTATCTAGCTTTTGATCTATGAAATTAGAGTTTTCAAGTATCTCAATCTCATCCATAACAGCACCCTCAGTGTTAAGCAAAATATCATCAATAGCGTCAAAAGCAACAGGCTGACCAATATATTCAGCAGCAACCAGTGCTGTTATCTCATTTGAGAGTATCACTTGATTTGCACCTGCTAGAAGAAGTTTTTGTTTTGCATTTGCTTGATTTGCTCTTGCTACGATATTTATATTTTGATTTTGACTTCTTGCAGTTAGAATAATAGATAAGTTAACAGAGTCACTATTTGTAATAGCTACAATAGTTGTAGCACCATTGTTTATCCCTATACTTTTAAGTAAAGAGGAGTCTGTAGCATCACCTTTGATTGCTAAAAAGTTTTGAGTATTGGCATGTTTAAATATCTCATCATCTATATCAATAATAATAAATTTTTGATCTATTTTTGTAAACTCATTTGTCAACACCTTACCCATACGACCATATCCACAAATAATAACAAATTCGTTTAGAGAGTTTGCTTCCCCCATCACTTTTTCCTCTTTTAGAGCAGTGAGTTTCTCACTTAAAGCTGTAGTAACAATTGATGTAAAAAAAGCGATAACAGCCATACCACCAATAACTAAAAATAAAGTAGCTATTCTACCTTGTATAGTAATAGGACTAATATCTCCAAAACCAACAGTAGATATAGTAATAACAGACCAGTACACAGCATCAAAAAAGTTTTCTATATTTGGATTTACACCTGCACCTTCATATATAAATATAATAGTTGAACCAAATGTTACAGCCATCATAAACATAATAGCTAGGGTGAAAAATTCAAACTTTTTTTCAATAAAAACATGTCTAAATTGTTTTATTGAATTTGTATATCGAAGGATTTTAAAAAGTCTAAAGAGCATAAGAATTCTTAATATTCTAAGAGGACGATAATAAGGAAGTATCGCTAAGAGATCAATAATAGACATAGGCGAAAATACAAAAGATAATTTTTTATCTATAATTTTTTTTAAGCTATGTTGTAAACAATATTTACGATTGAGTAATTGTGTTTTTTCATAATCTTCAATAATTATTTTATGTATATGTGAACTCACCCAAAAACGACTTAGCCATTCTATAATAAATATAACAATAGCAATAGTTTCATATGTATCTAACCATGGTAATACAGGATGATTTACTTCATAGATCAAAATAGCAACCGTACTTAATACTAAAAATATCATAAAAAAATCAAAATATTTTCTTTTGGAAGAGTTGTTGTCTTCTAATATTTCGTAAACAAAGTGTTTAGTGCGATAATACTTTTTTGAAGATTCTAAAGAATATGCTAAGTTTATAAAAAAATTACTCATATTTACCTTTTTTAATTGAATAATATATTATAACTAATAATAATTAAATAGAATATATAAACTTAAAATTGAATTGAATTGTACTGTAAACTAGAATATTATGCCATTATTTTATTTTTTCTTTCATGATTTTGTTTTCAAACTCTTTTAAGTATTGAAAATCTTTATTTAGTGGTTTTTCATAACTTTTTTTCATATCTTTTAATATTTTATCATTGTGAATTACACCAATAAGAGTTGCTCCTATTAAAGCTGCAACAGGGTCATTTGTAGAGTATCCAATTGGAAATATATAGTTTGGCGAGTATGGTGAAGTTGTATTTGAATCGTTTGAGTATAAAAAAGTAAAAGATAAGCAAAGTACTAAAAAATACTTTGCGTTAAATCTTAAAAAATAGTTCATTTATACTTGATGTGAAGAGTTTTTGTTTAACATATCTTTCATAGATAAGTAGCTATTTAAAGCACCAACATAAGCCCTAGCACTTGCAATCATAGTATCTAAGCTTAATCCATGACCAATCATAGGGGGATTGTCATCATTGAATGTTACTTTACATGTTACTTTTGCTAAAGCATCTTTCCCTTCAGTTACAGCAACCACTTTATAGTCATTTAATGTTCCAACATACCCTGTAATTCTATCAATAGTTTTAAAAATAGCATCCATAGCACCATCACCAATTCCAGCATCTGTTATCTCTGTATCATTATGTTTGATAGTTACAACAGCTGAGGGAAAACCTTTGCTACAGTCAGAGATTTGTACTCCAGTTACTTCATAAATTTTATTATGATTCAATTTTTCATCAGAAACAATCATACGGATATCATCATCCATAATCTCTTTTTTCTTATCACATAATAATTTAAATCTTTCAAAAGCAGGATTTAATTCATCATCTGGTAAATCTGAAAATCCTAATTGAGATATTCTATCTTTGAAAGCTGCTCGTCCTGAGTGTTTCCCTAATACTATGGTATTGTTTTTTTCAATACCTATATCCTCAGGTCTCATTATCTCATATGTTTCTGCATTTTTTAACATCCCATCTTGATGGATTCCACTTTCGTGAGCAAAAGCATTTTTACCTACAATTGCTTTATTTGGTTGTGGTTCTATACCTGTTATATTTGCCACCATTTTAGAAGCTCTATAGATCTCTTTTGTGTTTATGTTTGTAGTATATCCATCAAACATATCTTGTCTAGTTTTTAATGCCATAACAATCTCTTCCATCGCAGCATTTCCAGCTCGCTCCCCTAAGCCATTTATAGTACACTCAACTTGTCTTGCACCAGCTGTTATACCAGCTAAGGTATTTGCTACCCCTAAACCTAAATCGTTATGATTATGTAAAGATATAATAGCATCACTATTTATAGAGTCAATAAACCCAACCATATTTGTAACCATATCAGCTATCTCATTTGGCAATCTATATCCAACTGTATCAGGTAAGTTAATAGTAGAAGCTCCTGCTTCAATAACAGCTTGAGTGATCTCTTTCATAAAAGGTAATTCACTTCTCCCTGCATCTTCTAAAGAGAACTCAACATCATCTACAAATGTTCTTGCATAAGTTACTGCTTTTACAGCTCGTCTTATCACTTCATCTGGAGCCATTTTTAATTTGTGTTGCATATGGATTGGACTAGTTGCTATAAAAGTATGAATTCTTTTTGCATTTGCTGCTGCTACTGCTTCTCCTGCTGCTTTAATATCTCCATCTGTTGCTCTTGCTAATGAACAGATAGAACTATTTTTTATTGTTTGTGCTATTTGTGAAATAGCATCAAAGTCTCCAGGACTAGCTGCTGCAAAGCCTGCTTCAATAACATCTACATTTAATCTTTCTAATTGTTGAGCAATTTGTATTTTTTCTGCTGTATTCATAGAAGCACCTGGTGATTGTTCCCCATCTCTTAGCGTTGTGTCAAATATTATTATGTTTTTATTGTTTTTTGTTGTCATCTTATTTACCTTTTGGCTATTTTATTATGTTTAGTTTAATTTTAAAGCGGAAAATTATAATTCAGAATATTGAATTTATTTAGTGTAAGTTAAGCAGAAGAAGATTGGTGCTTTTGAAGATTTTTGATTTTTTAATGTATGTAGCTTTCATATCAACTCCTTATTTATTTTGATATATTATATAAAAAAGTTCTTAAATCTTTTATGAAAGTTACACTTTAATATTATAAATCTTTGATATGTTTTAGTTTTTCAGTTACATTAGCAGCGATAGTTATATTATTATCTAATAATTCATTTGATTTTTGACTTTGTTCTTGAGCATTTATTGTCATATTGCTAATATCTTCAATTTTTTTGCCTATCTCTTCTGTTGAGTGTTTAGAAGCAGCTGCTAGTTTTTTTACTTCATCAGCAACAATCGCAAAACCTTTTCCTGAATCACCAGCTCTTGATGCTTCAATTTTTGCATTAATTGATAATAGATTAGTTTGAAATGAAATTTTATCATTTATTATTACAAGTTCTGATATCTCTTTGTTTGCAGTAGTTAGGGACTCTATGGTTTTTGTAAACGAGTTAAAAACACTATCCAAACTATGTATACTAGTTGATAACTCTTTTACTAATTCAATAGAAGAGTTAATATCTAATTTATTAAATCTATCTTCTATATCCTTTAATCTTTGGTGTTCTTCTGTGTCAATCTCAATCATCATTTTAAATTCTCCATATTGAATTTTATTTTTTAGAGGTACCCTAAATTTATTCTTTTGCGTAGTATACTCAAATTAGTCTAAATTGTAGCATTATAATTTAATTATGATATAATAATAGATATAAAATACAAAAGGTATATTAATGACATTTAAACAATTAGGCTTATCTAAAGAGATTGTCAGAGCTTGTAATGACAAAGGATATGAATCACCAACCAAGATTCAAGAGGAAGCTATAGAGTTAGTTTTAAGAGGTAGAGACTTGTTAGCTATTGCAAAAACAGGTACAGGTAAAACTGCTGCTTTTGTATTACCAATGTTACAAAGTATCAAAGATAAAAATGATAACAAAAGGGAACTCTCAAAGTTAATAATTGCTCCAACAAGGGAGTTGGCGATACAACTAGAAAAAAGTATTTTAAGTTATAGTAAGTATTTAGATATTAAAACATGTTGTGTTTATGGTGGTGCAAATATAAAACCACAAATAAAAAAACTTCAAGATAAAGTCGATATAGTTATAGCTACAACAGGTAGATTGTTGGATATGATCAAAAAAGATGTTATAAATCTTACAAAAGTAGATACATTAGTTTTGGATGAAGCAGATACTATGTTGGATATGGGTTTTGTAGAAGATATAAAATCTATAATAACTGTACCAAACAACTTAAAACAAGTTGTTTTAGCTTCTGCAACATTAGGACCAAATATCAAAAAATTTTCAGCTCAAATATTAAAAAATCCAAAAGTAATAGAGATGAAATCAAATGATAGATTAAATGATAAAATAGATCAAATAGCATATCCAGTTTCAAAAGATGCAAAATTTGAGATGTTGTCATACCTGATAGGGTCTCAAAATATGCATCAAGTTTTAGTTTTTTGTAAAACAAAAAGTTTATCTGAAGAGATTGTAAAAAACTTAAAACTTGATGGTTTAAAAAGTGTCTCTATTCATGGTGATAAAACACATGGTGCAAGAAAAAAAGCTATTGAGCAGTTTAAAGAAAATAAAATCAGAGTATTAGTAGCAACAGATGTAGCAGCTAGAGGTCTTGATATTGAAGATCTTTTTTATGTTATAAATTTTGATTTGCCATTTATGCCAATTGATTATGTCCATAGAATAGGAAGAACAGCACGAGCAGGAAAAGATGGTTTGGCTATATCTTTACTTGATGAATATGATGTTGCTTCTATAAGAGATGTTGAAAAATTTATAAGTCAAAAAATACCGAAGCTTAGTTTAGAAGGTTTTGAAGTTGCCTCAAGAGTAAAAATGATAGCTACAAAAACTATTGTAGAGACAAAAGATGATAAAAAAAGAAGAAAAGTGGGTGGTGCTTTTGGTAATAAAAAGAAAAAAACAACTGTGAATTCAGCCCCTAGACTAAGAGGGAAAAGAATTGTTGGTGATAACAGAAAAAAATAACTTATAATTTGCAATTTTATCTTAAACAACTATTAATGAGTTTTTAGATAAAATCACAAAAATTACTAAGGTGTAAGTTATGAATAAAAGAGTTCTTGTAAAGTTTTCAGGTGAAGCACTAGCTGGTGAAAATGGCTATGGTATTGATACAAAAATATTAGATTATATTGCTAATGAGATTAAACAATTAATTGATAATGGTATAGAAGTTGGTATTGTTATTGGTGGTGGTAATATAATAAGAGGTGTAAGTGCTGCTGCTGATGGTATTATTAAAAGGACTAGTGGTGATTATATGGGGATGCTTGCAACAGTTGTAAATGGTATCGCAATGCAAGAAGCTTTGGAGCATAAAGGTATTTGTGCTAGACTACAAACAGCTATAAAAATGGAGCAAATAGCTGAATCATTTGTAGTAAGAAGAGCAAAAAGACATCTTGAAAAAGGTAGAGTTGTTATATTTGCTGCAGGTACTGGTAATCCATTTTTCACAACAGATACAGCAGCAACTCTAAGAGCAACAGAGATAGAAGCTACAATGTTAATTAAAGCTACAAAAGTAGATGGTGTTTATGATAAAGATCCTGCAAAATTTGAAGATGCTATAAAACTTGATACTATATCATACGATGATGCTTTAAAAGACCATATAAAAGTTATGGATGATACAGCAATCGCATTAGCAAAAGATAATGCTCTACCAATAGTTGTAGCAAATATGAATAGTAAGGGAAATTTATTGAATATAATTAACGGTGATTATTCACATTGTTCAATAGTAAAATAAAAGATAAAGGTACAAAATGAGATTAGAAGAGATACTTGCAAAAGCGTTAAGTAAAGTTGGAAATGATAGATATGTTTTAGCAGTTGCAGTTGGACAAAGAGCCGATGACTTAAGCAAAGGTGCAAAACCATTATTAGAAAATAGTGAAACAAAAAATATGAAATATACAGATATAGCTATAAAAGAGATAGCTTTTGGATTATTAAAAATTGATGAACTTGAGAGAAACTAAAGTTTTTTGTAAAGTATAATTTTTGGATAAATTTTTAAAAAAAATAAAAAATACAAATACAATTGAAGGTGCTGTTGATATTCTAAAATCAACTTTTACCTTTAATTTAAAAGTGCAAAATGCACTTGACTTTTCTATTAAATCACATCATAAACAGTTTAGAAAAAGTGGAGAACCTTATGTTGTTCACCCTATATTAGTAGCATCAATTACAGCACATTATAGCAATGATGAATCTATGGTTATAGCATCACTACTTCATGATGTTGTGGAGGATACAGAAACAACGATAGAGCAAATAGAACAATATTATGGAAAAGATATCGCGCATATAGTCGATGGTCTTACAAAAATAGTAGAGATAAGAGAGCATGAGTTAGCTCCATCAGGTGACAATAAAAAACTATTAACATCTGCTTTAACTTTTAGAAAAATGCTTATCGCTTCTATTGATGATGTACGAGTTATGGTTGTTAAGCTTTGTGATAGATTACATAATATGATGACTTTAGATGCTTTATCTGCATCAAAACAAAAAAGAATATCAGAAGAAACACTTGTTGTTTATGCACCAATTGCTCATAGACTAGGGATATCTGCTGTTAAAAATGTACTTGAAGATTTGGCATTTTATTATCTATATCCACAAGAGTATAAAAAAATTGATAAGTATCTACAAGAGTATCAGCAAGAGATGCAACTAACTTTAAATAAATTTTTATCAAGTATAGAAGAGATATTGTCTCAAAATGGCTATGAAAATGATGAGATAAAAATATTTAGCAGAATAAAACATCACTACTCTATATATCTAAAAATGCAAAGAAAAGGTGTATCAATAGATGAGGTATTGGATCTATATGCTGTTAGAATTCTTATTAAAGAGCCTATTGATTGTTATGATGTTTTAGGTGTTGTTCACACCAATTATAAACCTTTGATTGCTAGATTTAAAGACTATATATCTATACCAAAAGAGAATGGTTATCAAACTATACACACAACAGTTTTTTCAAATTCTAAAATTTATGAAGTTCAAATTAGAACATTTGATATGCATTCTATTGCTGAGTATGGAGTTGCTGCTCATTGGAAGTATAAAGATGGTTCAAGAAGTTCTAAGACACCTAGTTTAGATTGGCTTCACTCTTTAGCATCAAATGATGTTAATGTGGAGGAGTTTTATGATGATGCAAAGCAAGATCTATTTAGTGAAGATATAGTGGTTTATTCACCTAAAGGTGATATTTTTAATCTACCAAGAGGTGCTACAGCTTTTGATTTTGCTTATGCTATCCATACAGATGTTGGAAACCATGCATTAGATGCACTTATAAATAAGGTCAAAAAACCACTTCTAACACCACTTAAAAGTGGTGATATTATTAGTATAAAGACACATAATCATATTATTCCTAGATGTTCGTGGAGTGATATGCTTCAGACAACAAAAGCAAAAAAATCTATAAAAATTTTATGTCATAATAGATTAAAACATATAGATTCAATGTCAAGTCAAAATATAATCAACACTATTTTTTCAAGATACAAAGATCATATAATAGATGAATTAGTTGAGTTTAAAACATCAAATTTATCAAAAATTCTTTATAATTTAGATCATCTCAAGCATACAAAAAAAACAATAGAAAACTATATAAGAAAAAAAGAGGGTTTAATAGCTAGAATAAAAGTGCAATCATTAACATTAAAAAAGATACAATTTGATAATGTTGTGGTATATTCTAATTTTAGTATAAATTCAGTATCATTTGACCATTGTTGTCATCCTAAGTTTGGAGATGATATTGTAGCTTTTAAAGATGGAAAAGATGTTATAATTCATCATAAAATGTGTGAAACAGCATATAAAAAGATGAAAAAAAACCAGCAAATGTTATATTGTGAATGGCAAAAAGATAAATTTTATAGATATAAAATGGTTGTTAGTATCCCTAGTACGCGTGGTGAATTAGCTAAGTTATTGACATATTTATCAGTAGATCATGAAGCTACTATATTAGCTTTAGATTATGGAAAAGATCAATACTCTCAAAATCAATATTGTACAGTTGATTTCGAGATAAAAAATGATAATAAAGAAGATGTAAGAACATTTTGTGAACAAAAAACTAAAGTTATTGAGTTTTATTTGGCTCAAGATGCTTATAAATAGTACAAATTTAAACCAAAGGCAGAGTAAAATATGGATATTGAAAATAAAATAAAAGAAGCTCTATGTGAGATAAATAGAGGCGCAGCTGAGATAATTGATGAAGAATCAATTGTAAAGCTTCTTAAAAATTATTATGAAAATAATGAGAATTATTTTGTAAAAGCTGGATTTGATCCTACTGCACCTGATTTGCATTTAGGACATACAGTATTGTTACAAAAGCTTGCTATTTTTCAAAAATATGGTGGAATTGTTCAGTTTTTAATAGGTGATTTTACTGCTACTATAGGTGATCCTACAGGTAAAAGTGCTACAAGAAAAGTATTAACAAAAGATGATATTAAAAAAAATATTGCAAGCTATACAACACAAGCATTTAAAATACTTGATCAAAATAAAACAAATATAGTTTATAACAATGAGTGGCTAGAAAAACTAGGTGCAATTGGTATGCTTGAATTAACATCAAATTTAACAGTTGCAAGAATGCTTGAAAGAGATGATTTTTCAAAAAGATATGCATCAAATACACCAATTGCAGTTAGTGAGTTTATCTATCCTTTATTGCAAGGTTATGATTCAGTACACTTAAAATCAGATATTGAAATAGGTGGTACAGATCAAAAGTTTAATCTCCTTATGGGTAGACAACTTCAAAAATCATATAATATCAATAAACAACAAGCTGTTTTAATGATGCCTATTTTAGAAGGTCTTGACGGTGTTCAAAAGATGTCAAAATCTTTAGGAAATTATATTGGTGTGACTGATGATTCAAATGATATGTTTGGAAAAGTATTATCTATTTCAGATGATCTTATGTGGAGATACTATGAGCTATTATCTACAAAAGATTTATCAAGTATAAATGAGTTAAAACAAGGTGTGGAGGATAAAACAATTCACCCTAAAAAAGTTAAAGATATGTTGGCTATAGAGATCGTTGATAGATTTCATGGTGCAGGTGCAGGTGAAAAAGCAAAAGATGAATTTACTAAAATATTTGCAAAAAAAGATATTCCAACTGATATGGAGGAGTTTGTACTTGAAAAAGATATAGGTATACTTCAGGCATTATTGGATTGTAAACTTGTACCATCAACTTCTCAAGCTAGAAGAGATATTAAAGGTGGTGCTGTAAAGATAGATCAAGTAAAAGTTGATGATGATAAATTACTTTTAGAAGTGGGTGAATATGTACTTCAAAAAGGTAAAAAAAACTTTGTTAAAATAATAGTAAAATAAAAGGAATAGAGCATGCAAGCATTAAAAATAGGAAAATATACTGTAGAAAAACCAATCGTTCAAGGTGGAATGGGTGTAGGAATTAGTTGGGATAAATTAGCTGGAAATGTTAGTAAAGAGGGTGGTTTAGGTGTTGTATCATCAGTTGGTACAGGTTATTATGCAAACAAAGAGTTTTCTCAAAAAAATATAGCAAACAAACCACATACAGAAGTGAACTTCTATAACAAAGAGGCTTTATTTGAGATTATTAAAAATGCTAGAAAAATTTGTGGTGATAAACCTTTGGCTTGTAATGTTTTATATGCTTCAAATGACTATGGTAGAATCGTAACTGATGCATGTGAAGCTGGTATTGATATGATTATTACAGGTGCTGGACTTCCTACTAATATGCCAGAGTTTACAAAAGATTATCCAGATGTTGCTTTGATTCCTATTGTATCTAGTGCTAGGGCTTTAAAATTGATTTGTAAAAAATGGAAAAGATACAATAAATTACCAGATGCAGTCATAGTAGAGGGTCCTTTAAGTGGTGGTCATCAAGGTTTCTCTTATGAACAATGTTTTGAAGATGAATTTCAGTTAGAAAATATAGTAACTCCTATTATTGAAGAGGCAAAAAAATGGTCTGATAATATGCCAATAATAGCAGCAGGTGGAATTTGGGATAAAAATGATATTGATAAGTTTTTAGATTTAGGTTGTTCTGGTGTTCAAATGGGTACTAGATTTATAGGAACTAATGAGTGTGATGCACATGATGAGTTTAAAAAAGTAATTATAAATGCTCAAGAATCTGATATCAAACTACTTAAATCTCCAGTTGGTTTACCTGCAAGAGGTGTACTTACTAATCTTCAAGATGCAATACAAAAAGGTACAGCACCAAAAGTAGCTTGTATATCAAATTGTGTTGCACCTTGTAATAGAGGTGAAGAAGCAAAGGCAGTTGGTTATTGTATAGCTGATGCTTTAAGTGATGCATATCAAGGTAATACAAAAACAGGATTATTTTTTACTGGGGCTAATGGCTATAAAATAGATAAATTATATTCAGTAAAAGAGTTAATGGAAAAACTAACAAACGGCGAATAATTTGAATAAAATTTTTAAGTTTTTTTTACTTTTTTTCTTATCAACTCAATTGCTTTTTGCTGTTTCAAATAGATACTATCAAGAAAAATTTGATACAACAAAAAAGCTTTATTTGGGTGCTGTGATGTCAAATAAAAAAGACAAAGAGATAGTTTATTTAAAAAAGCTTATTATATATGGTGATAAATTAAAAAAAAATACAATCAAATATAAACGAGAGTTAAATAGGCTGGATAAAACTATAAGTGTATCAAAGGCAGTTACTACAAAGTTTCATTTAAAACCTAAAATAAACTACAATATCAAGTCAATTAAACAAACAAAAAATAGCATAATTGTTGAGTTTAATAAAAATATTAATAAGTCATATTTAAAATTTAGTGAAAAAAAGATAAAAAATTACTTTTATGATTATTTTGATTTTAAAGGTAACTTTAAAGATGCAAGACCAACTAAACTACATCTTGATGGTATAGCCAGAGTAAAAGTATCACAATTAAAAAAAGATGTTTTAAGAATATATTTAAAAAATAAAAAAAATCCAAAAACAGTTTATATAATAAATAAAAACAAAATCATAATTAAACTATTAAATCAAAAAAGATTGATTTCAAATAAAAATAAAGTAGTTCAAAAAAGATATAATAATAAAAAAACAAAAGTTAAAAAAGCAGTTAAAGTGATACCAAATGATATTTTATATCCAAGTACAAATAAAACAATAGTTATAGATGCAGGTCATGGTGGAAAAGATGCAGGTGCTGTTGGGATAAGAAAAAGATATGAAAAAAATATTGTTTTAAATATAACTAAATACTTATCAAAAGAGTTAAAAGCTAGAGGTTTTAAAGTTCATCTTACTAGATCTAAAGATAAATTTGTAAGATTATCAAACAGAACAAAATTTGCGAATAGAAAAAAAGCTGATATGTTTATATCTATACATGCAAATGCAGCAAGAAAATCACGAGCTAAAGTAGCACATGGTGTTGAAAGTTATTTTTTAAGTCCAGCAAGAAGCGCAAGAGCTAAGAGGGTTGCTGCTTTAGAAAACAAAGGTGATATAAAAAAGATGGGGTATAGTAGTAAAAATTCTCTTTTGACTATTTTAAATCAAGGTAAAATAACTGCTTCAAATAAAATGGCAATAGATATTCAAAAAAATATGTTATATAATCTAAGAAAAAGATATGGAACTAAAGCTATTCGCGATGGTGGTGTAAGAGAGGGTCCTTTTTGGGTATTAGTAGGTGCTCAAATGCCATCAGTTTTAATAGAAGTAGGCTATATCTCACACCCAACAGAGAGTAAAAGGATAAATACAAAAGAGTATCAAAAACTAATAGCACATGGTATTGCAAACGGTATACAAAGATACTTTATGAAAAATTAGAGAGTGTAAAATAATTTTTCTTTAATATTTTTGTAGCAGTTAAAAATATATAATCTTTACCTGTAAGTGTTACTCTGAATTTTTTTTGTTGGAGATATTTTTTACAAAAATATATATCTTTTACAACTGTACTCATCTCAGGAAAATTATAGTTTGGTACTGTAGCACCATATATCATCTCTTGATCAATCCAACGACAATTAGGAAAGCCTAAGATAATAGAACCATCTTTTTCTAAATAATTTTGGATTAAGTTCATAAAAGTTTTTTTGAAGTCAATATTAACACTTTGTAAGGTTCCAATAGTAATAATAAGGTCAAACTTATTTAAATTTAATTGATCTATTAAATTTATATCGGCATTTAAAAATTTAATATTATTATATGGTAGTTTTTCTTTTGCATATTCTATTGCACTATGAGAATAATCTAAACCAAGAAACTCTTTTTTATAGAACTCTTTATCACTTATCATCTCTTTTATTATTTTAAATTCATCACCCTTATTGATCCCTAAATTTAGTATTTTTTGTTTGTTATTTATTTTAACAAAATTTAAAACTTGCATATAATGGTACAAAAAGCTAAATTTTTGATCTTTGTTTATATTAAAAAATTCACTATCTGTACCATATTTTTCATTTGTATTATTTATACTTTTATGAAATGAATTATCACTATTTAGTTTTTGAAATTTCAAAATCAATTGTTCATCATCTGTTTTTAATGGTGTTAGCATTTTGTAAAAGAAGATCTGTGCAAGATCGACAAATGAACTATACCCAATATCTAAAATATCTTTTTCTTTTAGTTTTAGTTCTATAAATTCTTTATTATTGAAAGATTCTTTTTTGAATATTGTTAATATTGTATAAGATAAGTTTTTTTTCATATGTTTATTTTAACATTGATAACTAAAATTAATATAATTTTTAAATTTTTATTCAAAATAGTATAAAATAATTCATAAATTTATATTATTTATATTATAATCTATCTATTATATTTAAAGGACTATCATGTTTAAAAAATTATTAATTGAAACAAAATTACAACTAAATGCAGCCTTTATCATTATTGGCTTAGGTGTTTTAACTTTAATTGTTTATCTATCTGTAGAAAATTTAGAATCTTCATATAATAAATCAAAACTAACAAGTAAAAAAGTTGATCAGTTTAAATCAATATTGATTGGTGGATTGATGGTTAATTCAGCTTGTAGTACATATGCTTTTAATCCAGAATCTCTACAAGCAATCGAATCTGCCCAAAAAGGTTTACAAAAAGCAAAAAGTTTTCACTCAAAGTCCGATGGTATTGATAATCATTTATTTCATAATTTTGAAAAATCAGCACAATCTGCACTTAACTTTGCTAAAGAAAAGTTATATTTAACTCCAGAGCATCTCAGTATTATACAAAAAGATTGGGTACCATTAAAATTAGCATTGATAAAAAAAACACAACAATTAAAAAAAGAGAAAGTAATTTTATCACAACAATTTAAAGATACTTTGACTCATCTATTTATAAAAATATTGGTTGTTATTATTATAATGGTATTTGTTGTATTGTTAATAAGTTATTTGATATCTAAAGGGATCATCAAATCTTTAAATGTTTTTGAGATTTCTATGAAAAATTTAGCTGATGGAAAAGAGGGTGGAGAGATTGTTCTTGAGAATGAAGATGAAACAGCAAATATAGCAAAATATTTTAATCTATATATGCATAATATTCATATTGGTCTAGAAAAAGATAAAAATGTTATTAAAGAAGCAAAACATATTATAGAAAAAGTGAATGTAGGTATGTTTAATAGTACAGTTCAAGGGCATGCAAACTCAAATGAGGTTGAAGAGCTTGTTCAGGCTTTAAATACAATGATAACTACTAGTTCTAAAAACTTAACAATACTTTCTGATACTTTAATAGCTTATGGTAACTCAGAGTTTGACTATGAAGTACCTAAAATCAATGGACTAACAGGACTAATAGCTTCACTACTTATGGGTATAAAAGCTACAGGAAATACAGTGTCTGAACTATTAGCTTTAATTGATAATTCAAATAAAAAGCTAATTTATAGTTCACAAGCACTTACAAACTCATCAGGTAATTTAAGTGACTCATCAAATGCACAAGCCACATCGTTAGAAGAAACAGCAGCAGCTGTAGAAGAGGTGACATCTACTATTACAAATAGTACAGACAATACAATAAAAATGAGCAAATATGCACAAGATGTAACAATATCTGTAAATGAGGGTAAAGAGTTAGCTACAAAAACAGCAGATTCAATGGATGAGATAACAAATGAAGTTGATGCTATTAGTGAAGCTATTACTATCATAGATCAAATAGCATTTCAAACAAATATATTATCTCTAAACGCCGCAGTTGAAGCAGCAACAGCAGGTGAAGCTGGAAAAGGGTTCGCTGTAGTTGCACAAGAGGTAAGAAATTTAGCGTCAAGATCAGCTGAAGCTGCAAATGAGATAAAAACTTTAGTTCAGTCAGCAAAAGATAAAGCTAACTGTGGTAAAAAAATATCATCAGGAATGATAGATGGGTATACAAAACTAAATACAAATATATCTCAAACAATAGAATTAATAAATAAAGTTGCAAGCGCTAGTAAAGAGCAACAACAAGCAATGATACAGATAAATGATACCATCACTTTACTTGATCAAGCTACACAAAAAAATGCACATGAAGCATCAACAATAAGTGAAATGGCACAAAGTAATGAAAACTTAGCAAAACATCTTCAAGTAGCCATAGATAGAACATCATTTGATAATGAAAATAAAAGAAGAGTTTGTGATGTTAATATGATTTTTGATACAGCAAAACTAAAATTAATTCATATTACATTTAAAAATGATGCATTTGATAAGTCTGGTAAAGGTGCTAGTTTTAAAGTGAAAAATCACCATGAGTGTGCATTGGGTCACTGGATAGATGATCATGAGGATTCTGAATTTGCACAAAATGAAGAGTGGGAAAATCTAAAACTTATGCACAAAAATGTACATACAATGACACAAGATGTTGTAGATTTACATGCAGGTGGATATGAAAATGGTCAGCTATTTGCAGTATCAAATGGTGTTGAAAAAAATATTGAGAAAGTGTTTACAAGTCTGAATTCTATAAGAGAGTTAAACTGTGATAATCAATTTAAGAAAAGAAAATAAAAGAAAGTAAAAAAGAGATAGATTTAAATCTATCTCTTTTTATATATTAATCTATATTATTTGATTAAAACTTCGCACTAAGACCAAAAAACAAACCTTTTGCTTTGATATCTGCTTCAAAGTTTCCAATTAGTTCTGGATCTATTTTTAATGTTTGTTCTCTATATCCAACATCTAATTTTGTATCAATAAGTGGAATAGGAATAGGTAGTGCTAAACTAGCTTTTAGCATATTGTCAGATATCTCTGATTCTTGAAATGAGATTATTTTTGTTGAAGCTTCAAGTTCTAATGGTAAAAAAGGAACATCAACTTGAACTGCAGCATAAGCCATAGGTATCCATACATCAAAAGCTTTCTCATCATCATCACTACTAGTACTCATTGTGTATGTACCATTTAGTTGTTTTGCCATAAGACCAAAGTCTACATCTACTATACCTGCTGTTAGAAGATTTAGTCCTGGAATACCCCAGTATAGAATAAAGTCAGTTTGAACCATATCTAACTCAGTTTTGACAGAATCCCCATCTTGAAATACTAAATCACCAAATTTATCACCAGCATTAATAGTAAGTGTATCAGTAACTACAGTATCGCCTGAAGTTGAGTAGTTTAGTCTCTCTACTCTTACATTTGGTACTATTGGAAGAAGATGATCTACATCTATATAGATATAGTTGTTATTAAATTCTGTATCTGTAGATTCTACATTTAGACCATCGAAATCATACTTTTTGTTTACAATATCTGTTCCATAACTCATAAAACCACTAAGTTCAGGTGCCCAAATACCAGCACCTGCTTGCACATCGATAACCATACCAGCATTTGCACTACTTGATAGTATCGCTGTTGTTGCTATTAAAGACAAAGCTATTTTTTTCATTTTTTATTCCTTCTTTTTATTTATATTAAATCTTATCAGCTATTTACTTTGTAACTATTGAAAAAGATAGGTTTTTTATCTCTTTATGTGACTTAATGAATCTATTTAACTCTTTTACTGTTAAGTTGTCTATTAATTCTAACTCTTTTGTAGGATAATCAAAATCCAATCCATTATAATAAAGCATAAAAGATCTATTTAATCTTTGGCTAAAAGTCTCTGTTCTTAGTGGCTCACTACCTTTTAAGAAGTTTTTAGCTGCTTCTAGTTCTTTTTTAGTAACACCATTTTCTACAAACTCATTTACGATAGCTTCTACCATATCTTTGGCTTTTGTAGTATTGTCAAGTTTTGTTTGTAGATATCCTTTGAAGTGTGAGTATGATTTTTTATTTGATATATTTCCATATGCACTATATGCTAAACCATTTTTCACCCTTATCTCTTCCATCAAACGACTTCCAAATCCACTACCTCCAAGGATAAATGATGCTACTTTTGCTTTGTAGTTATCTTTTGAATTATGATCTATATAAAAAGGGCTAGCAAAATATATATATGATTGTTGGGTCTCTTTTAGTTCTGTTTTGTTTTCTGTTTTTTTAGAGATATCGATTTTTTTTATTTTTTTCTCTTTTGTTGTTCGTTTTATCAATGATAATATATCTTTGATCTCATTTTTGAACTCTTTAAATTGAATATCACCACCTACTGTTATGATTAGATTGTTTGTATTTAAAATATTTTGTAGATTAGAAGATATATTTTTTGAAGATATATTTTTCAAACTATCAATATCTCCAATACTAGAAAACTCTAATGCACTATCTTTATATATGATGCTATTTAGATTATTTGATGCTACAAAGTCAAAATCATTCTCTTTTTGTGTTAGTTTGCTTATCTGTAATGTTTTTATTTTATCTAAACTTTTGTTTGTGATATTTGGGTCTTGAAGCAACTCTTTTAAATACTTAAGAGCAGTTTTGTACTCTTGCTTTAAACAGCTAACTTCAATAACAAATGTTTCAAGTCCAGTAGCAGTGTGGATAGATATAGCTTTGTTTTCTAGTTTTCTAGCAAAATTAATAGAACCATCTTTTTTTGTACCTTCATTTAATATCTTTGCAGTTAGGTTTGTCAATCCTGGATTATTTTTATCGTTTATATAACCACTATTTTTAAATACTAATTGTAGATTAAAAATAGGTAAAGTTTTGTGTTGTTCAAATATTGTTGGTATATTTGTATCGTTATGTTTTATATGTTTTATTGTTGCTGCCATTGATATTCCTTGTAATAAAGTAAAAGTTAAAAATCCTAATAAAATTTTTTTATTGATAAACATAATTAAAATCTTTCTAAAATCTGATATGCTGTGTTTCGTTTTGCAGGGTGTTCGCCTATATCTTTGATAAGTTTAATCATCTCATTTTGGTTCATACTATTTGATGCACCTGCTGCACTTACTACATTTTCTTCCATCATAGTACTACCTAAATCATTAGCACCAAATTTTAGTGCCATTTGACCTATATAGCTACCTTGTGTTACCCAAGAGCTTTGTATATTTTCAAAGTTGTCTAAGTATAGTCTAGCAACTGCTAAGAGTCTTAAGTATCTATTTGAGCTTTGTGGAGATATATCTGGTATTTGTTCTGCTAGTTTTGTATGTGCTGATTGAAAACTCCACATAATATATGCTCTAAAACCACCTGTTTCATCTTGTAATTCTCTTATTTTTTCCCAGTGTTCAATGATTTGCTCATCTGTTTCTACTGTACCAAACATCATCGTTGCTGTTGATTTGATATCTAAAAGATGTGCTTGTCTATGTACTTCAAGCCAATCTTTTGTATCAAGTTTTTTTGGTGCTATGATATCTCTTACATCATCATTAAGTATCTCAGCACCAGCACCTGGAATAGAAGCTAAACCTTTATTTTTGAGTCTTTGCAGAACCTCTTTATAGCTAATTTTAGATATTTTTGCTATAAAGTCTATCTCTATTGAACTAAATCCATGAATATTAATCATTGGATATTTTTTTGATATATGCTCCACTAAATCTTCATAAAAATCAATCTTTAGCTTAGGGTGAACTCCACCTTGAAAAAGTATCTGAGTACCACCAATTTCAAGAAGTTCATCTATTTTTTCATCTATTTGATCATAAGTTAAAACATAAGCATCATCATCTTTTGCATGTCGATAAAAAGCACAAAACTTACAATCTACCCAGCATATATTTGTATAGTTTATATTTCTATCTACTACAAATGTTGTTGTTTTTTGAGGATGAAGCTCTTGTTTTCTTTTTGATGCCATCTTCCCTAAATCTAAAAGTGAAGCATTTTGTATTAAATCTAGTGCCTCTTTATTTGTCAATCTTTTATACATTTTATTATCACCTAATTATTAAAATTTACTACCTAGACTAAACTCAAAGTTTGTTGTCTTGTCATCTTCTTGTGGATTAACTGCTCTTGAAAATATAAACTGTAGTGGTCCAACAGGTGAATACCATGATATCACTGCACCTTGTCCAGCTCGTTTTAAATCTGTAAAGCTATCTTCACCAACCATACCATAATCATAAAATAAAGCCCATCTCATTTTTGCACTTGGAATCAAAGGAAAACTAAGCTCTATAGTATTTGTGAAGTATCTATTAAATAGATCTTTTCCATAATCATCTGGTTGAAATGCATATGATTCATATCCTCTTAAGCTAGTAGGTCCACCTAAATAAAATGTAGTATCATCAGGTATATGACCTGTATCATCTAGAACTTTTATAGAGTTTTTGTATCTAAGAATTATATCAAAATCTGTTAGGTCCTCTAGTGAATAGAAATATTTAAAATAGGTACTACTAAGTAGATAGTCAGCATCACCACCAATACCTGCATATTTCAAGCTAGTACCTGTTATTATACCTTTTCGTGGTATATAATAATCATCTGAAGTATTATAAGAGATATAAGGTGTAATAGAACTAGTGATAAATGTGGAATCATCATCTGGACTTAATTCATATTCAACTTGTGTATCTTCATAACTATAGTTTATACCTATTCTTGTATTTCTACCAATTGATCTACCAACACCCAAACCAAAACCAGTCTCTGTAGTAGTTGTATCACCTGTTGTATTGCTATCACTTGTTATTATAGATTCATTTCTATGTATATTAACACTGCCATTATAGATACTATCTTTTATTGATGGATTTGATAAAGATAGGGTATAGTTGTCTTTTTTGCTTGAGTGTTCATATGAAAAACCAAGGTTTAATCCACTACCAAAAATATTTTTATCATTTACACTAGCATTTATCATCCATCCATCATAGTTACCATATCCACCACCTAGTACAAGGTTTCCTGTAGGTGCTTCAGATACATCAACTAGTAGGTCAATTTTAGAACTAGATAATCGTTTTTTATTTATAGATACTGATTCAAAAAAACCACTTCGTTTTAATTTATTAATAGAATCACTATAGTCTGTTAAACTAAATAAATCACCATGTGCTAAGTATATATTTCTTCGTATAACTCTATCAAGAGTTCTGCTATTTCCTGAAATAATAATATCATTTATATATACTTTATCTCCTGGTATTACATTGTATACTAAATCAACAGTGTTGTTTTCATTTTTTTTGATATCATAATTGACTTCTGTAAATGCATAACCTTTATTGGAAACTTTTGTTTTTATTAGGGATTGATCTTTTCTTAGATAATTGATATTAAATATATCATCTTTTTCTAGTTTTAGCTCTGAATATAATGTTTGTGGGTCTAATATCTTATCATCTAGATATATTAAAGTATTATTTACTTTATATTGTTTACCTTCATTTATTGTGTATTGAATTGATGCTGTATTTGTATTAAAATCTACTTTACTAAAAGCAGCAGATACAGTAGCATCTAAATAACCATTTTGAAGGTATAGGTCTTTTATTCTTAAACTATCATATTGAAGTTGCTCAAAATTTATCTCACCATCATTTTGTCCAAAAAACCAAGTAAAACAGCAATCCTCTTCTTTGTTGGCAATTACATCTTCAACATCACTTATGTCTAAACTTTTCAAACCTTTATAGCTGACTTGTTTGATAACTATCTCGTCACCTTTATTAACATTAAACTTTAAAGCAACACTATCTTCATTTATTTTTTCAATATCAACTTCAACAACAGAGTTGATATATCCCTCTCTTTCTAGTGCTAATAGTAATGTGTTTTTTGCTTTTTGTATTTTTTTTTGACTATACATAGTCCCTTTTTTTAAGCCCATTGATAAATATAGAGATTTTAATTCATCTTCTCTATTTTTGTATCCACTCATCTCAAGCTTTGCAATAAAAGGTTTCTCTTTAAAATGAAAAGTTAATATACTATTATCATTTGTTACATAGATATTGTCAAAGTATCTAAATTTATAAAACTTTTTAATTGCATCATCTATTTCATTGATTGTATAGTTGTTTTTAGTTTTTAGTTTTACTGTATCTTTTGCTATCTCATTTGATATTTGTGTTAGTCCATCAAATTTTAGTTCAGTAAAGCTTTGAGCAAATAATGAACAAGAGAATAGGGTAGTTAATAAAAGTGATTTTTTCACATTTTTCCTTATCTGTATTTTAAATTATTTAAAAGTTATGAGTCTATCAAAATATTGATTATAATTGTGTTAAAAAAGATATTATGATTTATATATTATAGGTAAATCCGACCAAATTTCCAACATCTACCAAGCTAATATTAAGAATAAGATTATTTATCCTATTCTTCAAAAATTTAATTGATTGTTATCACTATATATTCATCAATATAATTCATAAAATATCCTAGGAGTCTGTCGGATTTAACTTTCTAAATTCAATCAATTTTAATGATTTTTTCAAATTTAAATTTTATAATTATTTTTTGATAGATATTTCTTTAAAAACAATTTATTTTTGTATATATTAGCTCATTTTCTTGAGTATTATATCTCTTTAGGCATTTTGTATTATATGTAATCTTTTTAGATTATATCCTATACAAGCAAGATTCCATTCACCTTTGGCTTTTTGGAATCCTCTTAGTAGTAATTGTCTGAATCCTATAACATGTTTTATAATACCAAATACAGGCTCTACTGTACTTTTTCTTGTGGAGTATATCTCTTTACCCTCTTTAGTTTGTAATCTATATTTTAGTTTCTCTATAATAGTAGGATTTGAAGGTAATGGTTCTGATTCTTTAAATCTATCTTCTAATGGTTGATTATGATGCTCTTTACCAAATGATATATAAGGTATCATATTCTCTTTTTCGCATAACTTTACATTTTCTTCACTAAAGTATCCAGCATCTGCTAAAAACTCTTTTGGTTTTAAAAAGCTATTTTTATTGTAGTGTTCACAAGAGGTTTTTACCTCTTGTTTATCATTAACATTTTGTGTTACATGGTTATGTGTAATCAATCTTGATTCATGTTCCACTGAAGCTTGAGCATTAAATGCTTGCATATATCCTCCACCTGATACTGGCATAATTTTAGATTCATCATCTGTAAGGTTTACTTGGTCTTTATCATTAGGGGTTGAATTGGGTGGTTTAGGTGATCTTCCTTTTGTTTTTTTACCTGTTAATTTTTCTTTATCTTCTCTATGTTTTATTTTTGTATCATACTCTTTTTTATCTTTTTTATATCTATCATCTGCTCTTGTTTCTATTTTAGTAATAGCACTTTTTATAATCTTAAGACGATCTTCTCTTCTTTCTATCTCTTGGGGTATATTCATACCTGTATTTTCATCTTTAGTATCTATCTCTTTAGCTTGAGCCATCAGTGATGTAACTTCATCTTCAAGTTGTTTTTGTAATTGTTTAGCGTGCTTATAACTAAGTGCTTTATGTTTAGATGCATTTGCTTTTATTTTAGTACCATCAAGGCTTACTTTCCCAACTTTTAACAATCCTGAACCTTTGGCTATTAAAAGTATTTGAACAAATATCTCTTCAAGTTCTTTTAGAAATCTTTGTCTAAAATTTGCTATTGTATCATGGTCTGGATGACTATTTGCTGCTATATATCTAAAAGCTACAGAATCATATGTAGCATTCTCTAACTTTCTACTTGAAAATGTTCCAGTAGAATATCCATAAAATAATAATCCTAATAATATCTTTGGATGATAAGCTAATCTACCACCTTGCCCATTGTATTGTTTATCTATACTTGATATATCAAGTTGGTCTATTATATCTACTATAAATCTAGCAAGATGATTTTTAGGTAACCAATCTTCAACTGATGGTGGAAGTAAGTATGCTTGGTCTCTATCATAGGGAAGATATTTATTCATTTTATTAGTACTTTAAGAGTTATTTTTATATTCAAATTATAGCTAAAAAGTAGTGATAGACTACTTATGTAAAGGGTTTATCAGAGTT
>JAYEJC010000167.1:0-3605 GCA_034660335.1 Campylobacterota bacterium | reverse complement strand
GATAACTACGATAGTTTTACATACAATATTGTGCAGTATTGTTTAGAACTAGGGGCAGATTTAAAAGTGATACGAAATGATGAACTAAGCGTAGATGAGATAAAGGCTTTGAATCCTGATAAGATTATTATATCTCCAGGTCCTGCTACTCCTGATGATGCGGGTGTTTGTCTTGATGTGATAAAAAGTTTTGCTAGTACTACACCTATCTTAGGTATATGTTTAGGACATCAAAGTATAGCTCAAGTATTTGGTGGTGAAGTGATAAAAGCACCTCGTATGATGCATGGAAAAACATCTCAAATAGAGGTGGTTTGCAAAGATAACTTATTTGAAAGTTTACCAAAAACTATGACGCAGACACGATATCATTCACTTACAGTAAATAAAGAAAATTTACCAGAAGATATCATAATCACTTCAAAAAGTTTGGATGATGATGAGATAATGTCTCTAAAAATAAAAAACAAAGATATATATGGTGTACAGTTTCATCCTGAATCTGTAATGAGTGAATATGGTCATGAGATGATAAACAACTTTTTAAAGATATGATTTTAAACAGATACAATACTACTTTTATAGGACTAATACTATTTCATACTACTGTATTGTTATTTACACTTGATACTTTTAGTATATCATACAAAGAGGCCTTTTTGTACTTTGAGACAAATGGTATACTACATAGTATCACAACACTTTCCACAACACTTTTTGGACAAAATGATTATGCACTTCGTATAGCTTTTATATTTTTTTATATAGGTAGTTCTGTACTTCTATATCTTTTGACTGATGATTATTTTAAATCACAATGGGATAGATTGATTTGTATATCTATTTTTATGATATTACCAGGGGTTAATAGTGCAGCTTTGGTTATAAATGAATCAATTATTGTGATATTTTCAACACTTCTTTATCTATATCTTTACAAACTAAGACAGAAAGAACACTACTACTTATTGGTTTTATTTTTATTTATAGATAACTCTTTTGCTATTTTATTTTTAGCTTTGTTTTTTTACTCTTTGAAGAAAAAAGACAATACCCTTTTAGTGGTATCCTTAGTACTATTTGGCATCTCTATGTCTATGTATGGATTTGAAGTTGGTGGTAGACCAAGAGGATATTTATTAGATACATTTGGGATATATGCTTCTATATTTTCTCCTCTTTTATTTCTTTATTTCTTTTTTTCTATATATAGAATTGGACTAAAATGGGAAAAAGATATGTACTGGTATATATCTATGACAGCTTTAGTATTATCACTACTATTCTCACTAAGACAAAAAGTTGCTATAGAGGATTTTGCTCCATTTGTAGTAATAGCTATACCACTTATGATAAAACTATTTATGCATAGCATAAGAGTTAGATTAAAAGAGTTTCGCTCAAAACACTATAAAATGGCTATTGTTGTATTGAGTGTATTGGTACTAAACTTTTTATTGTTTATTTGTAATAAATCACTATATATGATAATCCAAAATCCAAAAAAACATTTTGCTTATGATTATCATATTGCAAAAGAGTTAAGTTTAGAATTAAAAAAACGAAACATATACAAAATATCATCAAATGATAAAGAGCTAATGTTAAGATTGAAGTTTTATGGGATATCTGAAGATTTCTCAATATATATTACTTCAAATAAAGTCGATAACTTCGATGATAAGATTAGTATAAACTACTACAATAAAAATATAATAGATTTTTATTTAATAGATTTTAATTAAAAGGAACTTCTAAAGTTTCTTTTACATCATCATATGTTTTTGCATTACAAAACATCTCATATTTAGCATCTTTGATCTCATCTAAAACAACTATACAAGAGAGATCATATCTACTATTATTGAGTATTGTATCTCTTATTTTTAGTTCCTCTTCAAATCTCATAGGATTATAAAGAAGTTCCAAAGTGTTATTATAATTAGTATTTGCTATTGTATTGAAGTATTCTAGAGTTATAAGTTTGACTTCATCACGATTAAGATAGAAAATATCATTAATAATATTTTCTATACGCCCTTGAGTTTTATTGTTTTTGAGTGTTGAATATGGTAAAAAATATGATGAAACAACTTTTTTAGAGACTAAAACCTTAGCACTTAAAAGTCTATAGTTTAAAAACCTTTGTTTAATAATAGTGCTTTTTTCATCTCTTTTTTGATAAAGTTCTAGCCTACTCTCTATTGATTCTGGAAGAATTTGTTGATTTATTGGACTTATTAGTTCATCTGTTAATTTATCTTGGTATTCTCTTTGGGCATTTAAAGCAAACATACATCCACAATAGTTTTGTCTATAAAGCTTGTTTTTTTTCACCTCTTTACCTTGAAGTTCTACACCATTTCCACTTCTATAGTCTTTGAACACAAACTCTATATCATATTTTGAAGCTAATTTATTACCTATTATCTCTAGTTTGTCTTGTGATTTTTTTGGACTTATTAGTAGTGTTGTTGTAAATTTGTCATGATTTAATTCTAGTGCTTTTTTGACACTTACTTCAAGCCTATTGTCAAAACAAACAGTACATCTATCACCTTTTTCAGGTTCTGCTTCCAATCCTTTGGTAAGGCGTAACCAATTTTCTAAATCATAAGCTCCCTCAAGTAGTTCAATACCTAGTTTTTTACAGCTATACTCTACATCTAAATATCTAAGTCTATATTCACTATATGGGTGAATATTTGGGTCATAAAAAAAACCAACTAATTTTTCTTCTGGGTACTCCTCTTGAACTCTTTGTAAAAAGTAGTGACTATCTACGCTACAACATATATGAACTAACACTTTTCACCTTTTATAAATATAACTTCAAATTCAAGATAATTAAGATTATAATTTTTGTATAGATTTTTTGCTTCTTTAAAAGATAAGCTATTGCTACTACCACTCACACCAGAGTTTTTAATATAATCAAAAAGGAGTTTTTTATTTTCAAATTCTAGTTTATAATTTAGTGTTTCAAAACTACAATTATAATATTTTTTAAAAGCTTTTTGAATAGTATTGGTATCTAAAATAGGTGAAGTACTCTTGGATATCTCAAAAATAGTTTTAAAAGTATTTGAAGTAAATAAAACAGCATCTATACGATCTGAAACACAACTTAAACTCTTTATAATAGAATCTAAATCTTTTGACCACTGAAGTGCTGATGAGGAGAGAACTAAGTCATATTTTTCATTTTGAATGTTTTGTTTAAACTCTTCACTATCAAAATCCAAACAAACAACATCAAGATTTTGTGAGCGTGGATGTATATCACACATAGAAGAGGAAAAATCAATAGCTTTATAGTAGTCATAATCAAAATCAATATTTTTAAATATCTGCCCAGAACCACAACCAAGTTCTAATATACTTTTTGGTTTTGAGTTAATCTCACGAACTAAAGCTTTTGATACTATTTGTTGGATTATATTGTTGTTATTATAATCATTTGCATATTTAGAAAATTCTTCTTTTATTTTATTATTTGATATCATATTGCCATTTTAAAATTTTAACAGCTCTATAACTGTTTGAGTTGATTATACAAAAAATTTCTTTATATGCTTATAATATAGGGCACCTATAATTTAATA
>JAYEJC010000166.1:0-3639 GCA_034660335.1 Campylobacterota bacterium | reverse complement strand
AAGGATTTTTATGTTTATAAAACTTATCAAAAATAAGATCATACTCTCAATGCTTGCTATAACATCATTGATGTTGATATCTTTATCTATTTATATACCAAAAGTAACCGAACAAAATACTATTGATTTGGTTGTCAAAAACTCTATAAATGCAGTAGAACAGATAAAACTAACAAGAGAATACTATGTAAAAGAGGTAGTTGGTGATATCAAAAAGTATGCACCTAATATAAATTTTGATTATGAACATAGCGGAATAGATGGAAAAATAGCATTTCCAACCTCTGTAATCCATGAACTAAGCGATATCTATACAAAAAATACTGGATTGGAATTTAAACTTTTTAGTAGACACCCTTTTAAACCAAAAGAGACAAGAATTTTGACCCCTATTCAAGAGGAAGCCCTTTTAGCAATAGAAAAAAATGACTCTTTTATTTGGCAAAAAAGAGCAAAAATAGATGGAAAAGATGTATTAATAGTAGCAATTGCAGATGTAATGAACCAAAAAGCTTGTGTAGATTGTCACAATACTCACAAAGATAAAACATGGGATTTCCAATGGAAACTAGGTGATAAAAGAGGTATCTTAGAGGTTATCACTCCACTTGATGAGAGCTTAGAAGCGAATAATATCATGAAAAATAAAATATTATTTTTTATCTTTGTAGCTATGGTAGTTTTAATCATATTTTATTCATATTCACTTATAAGAAGAGAAGAAGAGCTTTTAGATGAAAATGAGCTTTTAGATGAGAGAGTCAAAAAAGAGCTTGAAAAAAATATTCAAAAAGAGAAACAACTTATTCAGCAAAGTAGAAGTGCTGCTATGGGTGATATGATGGGAGCTATTATTCACCAATGGAAACAACCTCTAAGTGGTATATCTATGCTTAATAGTAGTATGGAACTAGAAGCTACAATGGGTACTATAAACAATCAATATGTACTAGAACAAACAGAACAAACAAAAAAACATATAGATGTTATGAATACCACCATGAATGACTTCAAAAACTTTTTTAAACCACAAAATGCTTTAGTGTATGATATAAATGCATGTATTGAAAATACCTTAAAACTAGTAGGTGATATATATAAAAAAGATAATATTATTATCAATACAGATTATAAAGAGGATATATATACTATAGGGTATTCAAATGAACTCAACCAAGTAATCATAAATATTTTAAATAATGCTAGAGATATAATAGTAGAAAAAGATAGTCAAATCAAAGTAGTTTTTATAAAAACATTTAAAACAAAAAATAACGCAATAATGCAAATAAAAGATTGTGCAGGTGGTGTTCCTGAACATATAATTGATAAGATATTTGAACCATATGTCACAACAAAATCTGAAAACAAAGGTACAGGTATAGGTCTTGATATGTCAAAAGTGATAATAGAAAAAGTCGATGGCACTATAAAAGTTGATAATATAAAAACTACTATAGATAAAAAAGATTATTTAGGGGCTATGTTTACTATTAGTTTACCAATTGCTACAAAAGAAAGTTAAAATGAGAAAAAATATAAAAAAGAATAATTTTATTTTAAGTATATCTGTAGTGATAATATCTATCTCTTTATATATAGGTTTTGGAAACTATGCAAAACATAAACTAGAAAAAAGTATCAATGACAACATTCAAAATCAAGAAGAGTTTGTAAGAAAAGTGATTAATTTTTTAATTGATGAGAAAAAAAATATCTATCTGAAAAGATTCAATGGTATGATGACACCAGAAGTTTTAAAATCTTTAGAAAACAAAGATAGAGAGAGTTTTTATAAGATAGTCAAACAACACACAGATCGTATCAAAAAATCAGATAATGACTTTTGGGGTATGCATATCATATTTCCAAATAATTTATCTTTTATAAGAGTTTTAAAACCAGATGTTCCTGATGATATAATACCAAAAGGGAAAAAACCACTTATTGATAAAGTAAATGAAACAAAACAACTTCTCACTAGCTTTGAAGCTGGAAAATTTGGATACTTTTTTAGAATAAATATCCCTATTTTTAATGATAAAAAAGAGTATCTAGGGGTGAGTGAGTTTAGTATAAATATAGATACTTTTACAAAATTTATTAAACAAAGAACAGGATATGAAAATAGATTTTTAGTAACAAATAAACAAAATAAAAAGTTTTTAAATAAACTAAAACAAACAAAAGATGGTTTGTATATTTTTGGCTCTACATATGATGAAAAGTTTTATACAAATAATAACAACAAAGTATATAAATATATCACTATGAAGCTATCACAAAGTGCTTATTTAGAGCTATATGTTGATATCACTAGCTTTGTAAATGAGAAAAATGAATTTAATAGTTATATTGATCTTATGGTTTTACTTTTATCTTTTGTTACATTAGTGGTTTGGTATTTTTATTTTAAACTTGTAAAATCAAATAAAACTCTACAAAGACAATCAGATGAACTTAATACAAATATTGAGATTATAAGCCAAAATGTAATCTACTCAAAAACAGATACAAAAGGAAATATCACTGAAGTAAGTGATGCATTTTGTGAAATTTCAGGATATACAAGAGATGAACTTATAGGAAAACCACACAATATTGTACGACATGAAGATATGCCAAGTGAGATATTCAAAGAGCTTTGGAGCTATTTAAAAGCTGGAAAATCTTGGGAAGGTGAGATAAAAAACAAAAGAAAAGATGGTACATATTACTGGACATTATCTCAAGTAACTATCGAATTTGACCAATACGAAGAACCTATAGGTTATATGTCAATACGACACGATATCACATCTAAAAAAGATTTTGAAAAACAACATATACAACTAGTTCAATCTGAAAAGATGGCAAGCTTAGGGGAGATGATAGGAAATATCGCTCATCAGTGGAGACAACCACTAAGCTCAATAACATCAACAGCAAGTAGTATAGATCTTCAATCACAACTAGGTATGGTAAATGACACAGAACTTCAAAAAGATATGGAGCATATCATCAATAAAACAAACTATCTATCAAATATTATAGATACTTTTAGAGATTTTATAAATGATGATAAAGAGAAACACTATCTACAAATAGAGTCTGTACTACAAAAAGCTATAAGTATTGTAGAGATAAATTTAAAAAACAACTATATAGATATTCAAAAAGATTTTGATATCTCAAAAGCTCATAGTATAGAGATGGTTGAGGGTGAGTTTTCTCAAGTTATTATAAATATAATCAATAACTCAAAAGATGCTTTAGTGAAAAACGATATACAAAAACCTCTTGTCAAAGTGAGATTATACGATGATAAAAACAATATCATTATAACCATAGAGGATAACGCAGGTGGTATTCCAAAAGATATCATTGGAAAAATATTTGAACCATATTTTACTACAAAACACCAAAGCCAAGGAGCTGGTCTAGGACTACATATGTCTTACAAAATAGTAACAGAGAGTTTATTAGGGAAGTTATTAGTTCAAAATACAACTCAAGGTGCAGTTTTTAGTATAATAATACCAAAATAGTTACAAAATACTTTTTGTAACTATTTCATTATTTATTTGCTTTTGTATCACTCCTTAAAGCAAACTCTTTTGGATATGGATTTAAAAACTTTTGAGATTTTAGATACTTCTC
>JAYEJC010000165.1:0-14580 GCA_034660335.1 Campylobacterota bacterium | reverse complement strand
TATCAATTATACTTAATATTTGGTTTACTGTATTTTGATTTGCTTTTTCAATAAATTTAATATTTCTCGAATTATAATCTATAGACTTCATTTGTTCACCCATAATAAAACCAGTGATATTTTCACTTTCTACTTGAATATGAAATGGAAAATCTCTTTTTGTATTTGTTATGGGACATGCAAAGGCAAGTCCTAAATGTTGATTAAATACTTTATTACTAATAATTATTGCAGGTCTTCTACCTTTTTGTCCTCGTACCTGCGGGATTTCATGCTCATGACCACTTTGTGGATCAAAACTTAAAGCAACAATATCTCCTTGTTCAGGAATATATTTTACCATTCTTCTAATCCAGTTTTATTTTCAAACTCTTCGTGAACTTTATAATTAGATGGTAACTGTTTTACTAAATCATTAATATTATATTTCTCTCTTGACTTTTTCATGGGTTCTAATACTATTTTTTGATTTTCAACTAAAACTTTCATTTTATCCCCAACTTGAAATAGTTGCTGTCATGATATATTCCTTTTTTATTAGATTAACTTGAACAATCTTGGCTCAGTTTTGGAACAATCAAAATATAGGGTTTTAAGACAATGGCAGTGTAATACTAAATAAAGCTCCTGTGTATGTGTTATTTTCATAATTGTATTGTTCATTTGATGCTACTAAAGTACCATTAAATGTATTTGATATGATTTGAAAACTCATATAAAGACCGATACCTGTACCTTGACTTTTATGTTTTGTTGTAAAGTATGGTTCAAAAATATTTCCTAAAATATTTTGAGGAATACCACCTGCATTATCTTTAATATTTAGTATTAGTTTATTCTCTTTTTTAAATAGTGATATAAAAATAAGTTTATTGTCCATATTTTTATCTTTGAAAGCATCTTTTGCATTGTTTAAAATATTTATAACAACTTGAAACAACTCATTTTCATTTCCATCTATTGATATATCCTCAGCACTTATAATAAACTCAATATTGTTATTTATAAAACTTTTTCCAAACATATCTATATTTTTATCTATCACATCTTTTGCATTAAAAATATGACTTTTTTTAGTTGGTTTTAAAAAATCTTGAAAATCATCAATAGTTTGAGATAGATATTTTGTTGCATCTACTAAGCTATCTAAGTTTTTTATCGCTTCATCTTTTTTAAACATATCATACTCTATTTGTATCTGTAGACCACTAGCTGTTGTACTTATTATACTAAGTGGTTGTCTCCATTGGTGGGCTATATTTCCTATCATCTCACCCATTGCTGCCATTTTTGATTGAGAAAAAAGTATGGTGTCTTTTTGAGAATTTTCTTTTATAGCTTCTTTTATCCTTTTTTCAAGGTTTTTATTTAGTTTTTTTAGTTCTTTTGTTTTTTTATCTACTGCTATTTGGAGGTCTTGGTTTGATTTGTTTAATAAATAATGTCTATATAAAATAAAAATAACAATTATAAAAAAGAATATTATTACTCTATATAGATTTTGATAATCAAACTTTTTATCAAATTGTATATTTTCCCATTTTTTTATTATGTTATTTATCTCTTGTGGTGATATCTCTTTGATTGTTTTATTTAAAATTGATTGTAGGATTTTGTAGTCATCTCTTATCATTATTCTTAGACCAAAGTCTAAGCCAGTGTTACCAGATATTTTTAGATTATTAAAGCCTAGTTTATTTATGTTGTAAGATAAGATAGGTTTTAGATCAACAAAAGCATAAACATCTTTTGAATCAACTAGTTTTAAACCATCTTCAATACTATCAACAAATACAAAGTCCATATTTGGGTATTGTTTTTTTAGTAGTTTATGAGCGGTATAGTTTTCTCCAACTGCTATTTTTTTATCCAATAAATATGAGCCATCTTCAATATAGTTTTCATCTTTTAAAGTAACAATAGATAGAGGAAAGTTGATATACTCTTGTGAAAAAATAGAATATTTTTCCCTCTCTGTAGTTTTTCCAGTACTATAGATGATATCATTTGTTTTGTTTTTTATAGTGTTTAATTGTTCTGTAAATTTATCTTCTAGATGATATTGTGATTTTAAACCAGATTTTTCTAATATAAGCTTCCAATAATCTGTAGATATACCTGCTATAGCTCCATTTGAGTCTTGAAAAGTAAATGGCTTCCAGTTTTTTGATACAGAGGTATTAATAATATTGTTTTTTATAAACTCTTTTTCCTCTTTTGAAAAATATATTTTATTATCTTTAAATATAAAATTATCAAAATCTATAGAACTTTTTGTAAGACCCATTAGATTATATATATCATATATTCTTTGGAGTTTATTTTTTGTTATTTCACCTAAAGGGATATTATTTTGGTAGGCTAGTTTTTTTAATATTTTTGCTTCATAATATAAGGCACCTTTTGTTTTATTTTGAGTATTATATTTTTTTGTGATTAGTTCAATTGTTTCATCAATATTTTCAAAAGCATACTCCCACCCTTGAAGTGTGGCTGTTTGAAAGTTTTTTACCATTTCTGGCTTCTTTTTTACTGTGTTTTGAGATGTGAACAATAAGTTGTTATAAAAATCAAAGCCATAATCTTTTGGATTAAATATATTGTATTCTATTTTTTGTTGCTTTAATTTATATATCTCATTTGATAGATAAGCAGTGGAAATATCAACCTTTTTATCTATTAAATCATTGATATCAAAACTTAGATCAACTCTATTCATATCTTCTAATTTTATTTTATTTGCAAATAATATACTTAAAAGCGGAGCTGTTTTTATAGCATCATTATCTATCTTTATTGATCTGTTCTTAAAATCATCTATTTTATTTATATTTGATGATTTTAGAGTCACTAAAATATGTGGAGATGATTGAAATATTGCATTTAACAATACAATATTTGCACCATTTGCTTTATCTAAAATAATATTAGGATAACCAATACCAAAAGTTGTTTTCCCATTTTGTATATCATCTGTGATATGGGTACCAAACTCAAACTCTTTTATCTCAAGGTCTATATTGTAGTCGTCATAAAAACCTTTCTCTTTTGCTATATAATAACCAGCAAATTCAAATTGGTGTTTCCACAATAGTTGTAAAGATACTTTCTCTTTAGCATAAATAGTTGAATAGACTAACAATAATAGTATAATAAGTTTGATTTTCATCATTTTTCTCCTTTTTGAAATAATACGATAGTTTATAATAATTTTAGTAAATATAAAATTATTTATTAAATCAAATTAGAACTAACTATTTAAGTGCTAGTTATAATTTTGATTTGGTATTAATAGTGTATAATAATTTTATGAAAAATATAATACTAGATACAACACATATAAAAAAATTATCAACACATCTATATGATTATACGACACCAACACCTCTAATGAGACCAAAACTTATAAGTATAAATAAAATATTTGCAAAAGAGTTAGGTTTTGATGATATAGACTTAGAATCAAATCATTTCATTGAATTTATAAATGGTTCTTATATCCTAAAAGGTTCAATCCCATACGCAAATGCATATGCTGGTCATCAGTTTGGTTATTGTGTACCACAACTAGGTGATGGTAGGGCTATTTGTTTAGGTAAATTAAAAACTCATCATCTACAACTAAAAGGTTCAGGACTAACAAAATACTCAAGAGATGGTGATGGTAGGGCGGTGCTTCGTTCTACTATTCGTGAGTATTTAGCATCTGAAGCTATGGATGCTTTGGGTATACCAACTACAAAAGCATTAGCGATGATTACATCTGATACAAAAGTATATAGAAATTATGATGTTGAAAATGGTGCAATAGTGTTACGAACTGCTGATACATGGACAAGATTTGGTAGCTTTGAGTTTGCATATCAAAACAAAGATAAAGAAAAAAATTTAAAATCAATTGCTGATATGCTTATTTTAGAAAATTATCCACATCTAAAAGATAACTTTAATAAATATGAGGAGTTATATTTTGAAATAGTAGATAAAACTATAGAGTTAATAGCACTTTGGCAAAGTGTTGGTTTTATGCATGGTGTTATGAATACAGATAATATGTCAGCATCTGGACTTACTATAGATTATGGTCCTTATGCTTTTATGGAGGAGTTTGATTCTAAATTTGTCTGCAATCTATCTGATCATGAGGGTAGGTATAGCTTTGAAAACCAACCTTTTATAGCCCAATGGAACTTATCTGTTTTGGCAAAGGTTTTATCTCCTATTGCTTCTAGTGAACTTATGAATAGTTATAATGATACATTTATAGGAAAATACAAAAAAAGATATTTTCAGATTATTAAAAATAAGTTAGGATTATATGATACTTCAATAGATGATACATCTTTGATATTAAGAATGTTTAGTGCTTTACAAGCTGAAAAGATTGATTATAGTTCGTTTTTTTATAATTTAAGCAGTGGTGATTATAGTTTTATAAATACACATCAATTAAAATTTTGGTTAAAAATGTATAAAAAAAGATTAGAAAATGAAACAGTATCAAAAGAGTATAGAGTTCAATCTATGAAAAAAATAAATCCAAAATATATCTTAAGAAACTATATGCTTCAAGATGCTATAGATAAAGCAGAGCAGGGTGACTACACTTTAGTAAATGATCTGCTTCATATAGCACAAAATCCATTTGATGAGCACTTGAAATATGAACACTACACAAAACCAAATCAAGACTTTAAAGCGATGAAATGTAGCTGTAGTAGTTAAAATAATACCAAATTTTTATTTTTTGGTATTACCTAGTGTTGTATCATTAGGATTGAACTATAACTACTATACTTAGTGTTGTTTTATATATTTTCTTGTGTTAATTGAGCAATTCTTTCATCTATTAGTGCCAAAGTTTTTTCTTGTGTTTCGTATGATATCTCTGGTAAATCATCGCCCCACATCTGTTTAGCATCTTCAAAACCTTGGACGATACCATCTCTACCTTGTTGTAGTATATCTAAGTCATCACCAGCAAATGAAAACACAAAATCTGCTACTCTTTGAGATGTATTTTCAACTCCAAAAAAACCATCATCAGATATAAGCTCTTTGGCTTCCTCTTCGCTTAGCTCTGTGATTGGTTTTCCATCATAACCTAAATCTTTTAGACTTAGTTGTCCTTCTATCTCTTCACCAGATAAAAAACTCAATATATTTTTTTGTGCATCTGTGTTGTCTGTAATCATCTCTTTGCTATCAGTTACAAAAAGAATAATTTGAGCATTCATAGATATCGAAACTTGAACAGCTGATTTTTCCATCTGTTGTTCAATACTTAACTCCTCTTGGGTCTGTGAACTTTGAGTGTTATTCATAGTATCATTTGAAAATCTCTCTAATGCAGTATCAGAGTTTTGGATATATGGGTTTGTTGTAATTTGCATAATGAAATCCTTTGTTTTATAGATAAATTATAAATTAAATATAATTAAACTAAGTTTAAGAAATGAATATAGTTAAATATAATCCACTATTAAGTTTTAATTAAGGTTAATAAAGAAATTACGCGTGACTTGAAGAGATATAAGAATTTTTAGATAAAATAGAGTATGGGATATATAAATTTAAATAAAAAATCTTTTTTCAATAACTTGGATTATTTTTCAAAAATATGTTCAAAAGATAAAATATCAATAGCATTAAAAGATAATGCATATGGACATGGAATATTAGAAATAGGAAAAATGTGTCAAGAGTATGGGATAAAACATGTTTTTGTAAGAAATATAGATGAAGCCAATAAAGCAAAACAGTTTAATTTTGAGTCAATTTTAGTTTTGTATGATATACCAACTACTTTAGATGATGATATAGTGATATCAATTAACTCTATTGGTGATATAAAAAAAATACCAAAAAAATCAAAAATCGAACTAAAACTAGATACAGGTATGCATAGAAATGGTATAAGTGAAGATGAAATTGATCTTGCATTAGAGGAGATTTTTGAAAATGATTTGATAATAAATGGGATATTTACACATTTTTGTTGTAGTGATGAAAATAACGATATCACAAGTGAACAAGAAAAAAAATTTCAAACTATGTTACAACAGATAAGAAAAAAAGTAACATATAATTTTAGAATACACTGTGCAAATAGCCATGGTGTGTTTAGAGTAGATATGAGTAGATATGATTTAGCAAGGATAGGGATAGGTGCATATGGATATTTGGATATAGAAGATAAAAAATATCTAAAACCAGTTTTGAGTTTGTATGCAAATAAAATCTCAACAAAAAAGATAAGCATCGGAGATCATATTGGATATGGAAGTAGTGCTTATATAGCTAAAGTATCAAAAATAATATCAAATTATGATGTTGGTTATGCAGATGGGTTTTTAAGACTAAGTGAAAATAAAAAATCAACTATACAAGATGGAAGAGCGATTTTTGGTCGTATATCTATGGATAGCTTTTTTGTTGAGGGTAATGATGATACTGTTTGTGTTTTTAGTGATGTAGATAGATTTGCTAAACTACACAATACAATTAGTTATGAAATTTTAGCACTTTTAAATCCATTTATAAAAAGATATGAAATTTAAATTTAATAAGATATAATATATTTTATGAGAATAGATAAATATTTAAACGCAGTTAATATAACAAAAAGAAGAGCAGTTGCTGAGGATATGTTGGCACATAAGGTTGTTTTTATAAACAATATTTCAGTAAAAAAAGCAAAAGAGGTAAAAGTTGGAGATGTTATTGAGATAAAATATCTTGAATACTCTGATAGATTTAAGGTATTACAAATCCCAACTACAAAATCAACGCCAAAATCAAAACAAAGTGAATATGTAACAAAATTATAAATTTATGTAAAAATTAGGAGATAATATGTTTAATAAAGCAAGATTAAGATTTGATGATATTTTTGAAAATAGATTAGATGCCGATATAACAAAAGAGTATTTAATAGACCTTTATAACAAAGGGGAAACAGCACAAGAGATAGCAGCTGCAGCAACTGCTATGAGAGACCATATGATCCCTTTAAATGTAGAACAATCTTTCCTGGAAAAACTAATAGACAATTGTGGCACAGGTGGAGATAAAAGCAATAGTTTTAATATATCAACAACAGTATCAATTTTGCTTGCTGCTTGTGGATGTAGTGTAGCTAAACATGGTAATAGAAGTATCACTAGCAATAGTGGAAGTACTGATATGCTAGAGGCTTTAGGGGTAAATCTAAGCTTAACAAATCAAAAACAAATAGAGATGTTAAAACAAACTGGTTTTGTTTTTATGTTTGCTGTTAATCATCATCCTGCTATGAAATATATAATGCCAATAAGAAAATCTATAGAACATAGAACTATTTTTAATATTTTGGGTCCATTATCAAATCCAGCTAGCGTACACAAACAATTAATAGGTGTATTTAGCAAAGAGTATGTTTCTAAAATAGCTGAAGCTTTAACAATGTTAAATACAAAAAGAGCAATGGTCGTAAGTAGTGAAGATGGTATGGATGAGATAAGTATCAGTGATATTACACATTGTGCTTTTGTAGAGAGAGGTAAATATAACGAATTTATTTTGGACCCTAGAGAGTATGGATTTGATTTGTATCCTAAGTCTGATATTGAAGGTGGAGATGCTAAAGAGAATGCCCAAATAACAAAAGATATCTTAAGTGGTAAACAAAAAGGTGCAAAAAGAGATATAGTTGTTTTAAACGCAGCAGCTGCTTTGTTGGTCGATGGTGTAGTAAACTCAACAGAAGAGGGTATCGAACTAGCAAAAGAGACAATAGACAATGGCAAGGCTTTTGAAAAACTTGAACAAATAGTCAAAGTTAGTAACGAATTAGTAGGATAAAGTTTTTGATTATTAGTGTAGGAATAAACAATATTAATGAGATTGTAAATATATTAAAAGAGAAAATTTCATCAAAAGATTTGATCATACTACTTCAAGGTACACTAGCTAGTGGAAAAACAACTTTGGTGAAAAAATATGTAGAAAGTGTTGGTTTAGATACCTCTGTTACAAGTCCAACATTTTCTATACAAAGTATCTATGGAGATAATATATATCACTATGATATGTACAATAAAACACTTGAAGAGTTTGTATCTTTAGGTTTGTTAGAAGAGTTTGAAAATAGTGGTGTACATTTTGTTGAGTGGGGAAGTGATGATTTAAAATCAATTTTACTTGATTATGGGTTTGATGTGATGAGTATAAAAATAGAAAAAAAAGATAATAAAAGAGAATATAAAATTGAATCATAAAATAGAAGTAACAAACATAGCAAAAACAATAAAAAAGACACAAATCTTACACGATATAAGTTTATATATAAAAAGTGGAGAAACTGTAGGTTTATTAGGACCAAATGGTGCAGGTAAAACTACTAGTTTTTATACTATTTGTGGACTTGTAAAGCCAACAAGTGGTTATATATCTTTTGATGATCATGATATTACACATTTGCCATTACATAAAAGAGCATTAAAAGGTATTGGGTATTTGCCACAAGAATCATCTATTTTCAAAGATTTAACAGTTGAGCAAAATCTTATGTTAGCTGCTGAAGTTTCTATAGATGATGACAAAGAGAGATTAGAAAGAGTTGAGGAGCTATTAGAAGACTTTAATATTGAGCCTATAAGACAAAGAAAAGGTGTGAGTCTAAGTGGTGGTGAGAGAAGAAGAACAGAGATAGCAAGAGCATTAGTATCAAATCCAAAGTTTTTACTTCTTGATGAGCCATTTGCAGGGGTTGATCCAATCGCAGTAAAAGATATTCAAAGTATTATAAAACAACTAACAAAAAGAGGTATAGGTGTACTAATAACAGATCATAATGTAAGAGAAACACTACAGATATGTAATAGAGCTTATGTTATGAAAGCTGGGGCTGTACTAGCTAGTGGAACAGCACAAGAGATAAAAGAAAATGATATAGTAAGAGAGCATTATCTAGGTAAAGATTTTACTTTTTAGAATTATTAAGAATTTATATTCACAACAAAAAGTTGTGAATAAATTGTAGATGTTTTGGTATTAGTTTTTTCCTATTATATAGTAGACATCTTTATTTTGTACTTTTTGTAGTTTTACATCATATTTATCGCTCCAATGATTTACCTCTTTTGTAAATTCATCTACTATTGTTTTATCTTCATTTGTGCTATCACATTTTATTTTAAAATATGCTTCACTATTTGATAAAGCAACAAATCCACTCATATGTTTTAATTTGTCATTTAAACTAATGATATGTTTTGCAAATTTATTAAAATCTTTTGTATTTTCGATAGCTTTGATAGCTTGATCTAAGCTAGAATCATTTTTTCCTATTTCTAATTGAGATACTATTACTTCTGGCGTAATTTCTAATTGCATCTATGCATTCCTTTTTTTTTATTTTGAAAGATAATTTTAGCTAAAATAAACACAAAATAAAATAAAAAATAAAATAGGAAAAATATGGAACTAATACCGTTATTTCAAAAACTACTACAACACAAATCAATCACACCAAATGATGCTGGTATTTATGATTTTATAGAGCAATATTTAGATGATAGTTGGAGTGTTATAAAGCTTGATATTGATGAGGTGAAAAATAGAGTTTATTATAAAAAATTCACTAGTGATGATGAGCATCTTTGTTTTGCTGGTCATATAGATGTCGTACCTACAGGGGAGGGGTGGAGTGTTGATCCATTTGCTGCTGAAGAGCTAAATGGTGAGATAATCGCACGAGGTGCCCAAGATATGAAAAGTGGTGTAGCTGCTTTTTTGTATACTTTGAAAAATACAAAAAATTTTAAAGGTACTTTGTCTATGTTACTTACAAGTGATGAGGAGGGTGATGCTATAAATGGTACAGTTAAAGTTTTGGAGTATTTAAAAAATAATAACTTTTTGCCAACTCAAGCAATTGTAGCTGAACCAACTTGCGAAGAGATATTTGGAGATGCCATAAAAGTTGGTCGTAGAGGAAGTATAAATGGATATTTGGAGCTACAAGGGAAGCAAGGTCACGCCGCTTATCCAGAAAAAGCTATAAATCCTATAGATAAAATATCAACTATTTTACCAAATATTGCTGGGTACAATCTTGATAATGGAGATGAGTTTTTTAGTCCTAGTAAATTTGTGATTACAGATATTAGGTCTGGTATGGAGGTCACAAATGTAACACCAAATAAGTTAAATATGATGTTTAATGTAAGAAATAGTACAAAAACAACTCAAGAAACAATTACTAAGTTTATTGATAATAACTTCTCTGGTTTAGATTATTCTTTGAGATTAACACAAGGTTCATATCCATTTATTACAGATTCTGATACAAAAGTGGTAAAAAATATACAAAAAAGTATAAAAAATATTTGTGGTATTGATACAAAGTTAAGTACAGCTGGTGGTACAAGTGATGCTAGATTTTTTGGTCAGTACAAAATACCGACAGTGGAGTTTGGGGTCAAAAATGATACTATTCATGCAGTAAATGAAAAAACATCTGTAAAAGAGCTTGAGAGTTTAGCAGAAGTATTTAAAGATATTATTGAAAACTGGTAAGTAATACCAAAAAATAGTTTAATCCTATAATAAGTTTTATTTAAGATTAAAGGACACGACGAAGTCTTGCTTTACTCCAATAGCTATAGTAATTAACTACTATTTAGCTATTTCCAAATAAAAATTAGTCAATATATTTTTATAACTCACCAAATAACGCGTAATTTCTTTCTTAATCTTAATTAAAACTTAATATAGGATTATGATGACTAAAAAAATAAAACAAAAGCTAATATTGTTTTTTATTTATTTTATGGTAATATCGCGAAATAAAAAAGTTTTCAAGGGGATTTTTTAAGTGATAGATGAGTATAGATTATTAATAGAAACACAAGATGCCAAGGGTTTAGTTTATAAAATTTCAAAAGTTTTATATGAAAATAATTTAAATATAGAAAACAACTCAGAGTTTGTAGATGAACAAACAGATGTTTTTTTTATGAGGACCTTAATCAAAGGTGAGTTTGATAAAAATAAACTTTTAGATGAATTAAAACAGATAGTACCAAAAGATGCACTTATAAAGCTTACTAAAAAAGAGAAAAAAGATATAGTGATACTTGCAACAAAAGAGATGCATTGTTTGGGTGATTTATTGATAAAACATACAGCAGGTGAACTAGATGCAAACATCACAGCAGTAGTATCAAACCATAATAGTTTGAAAACACTTGTAGAGAAGTTTGATATTGCATTTGAATATGTATCTCATGAAAATTTAACACGAGAAGAACATGAGAGCCTAATCATAAAAGCTATAAAAAAATATGATTATGAGTTGTTGGTTTTAGCAAAATATATGCGAATCCTAACACCAACTTTTGTAAAAACATTTCCACAGCAAGTTTTAAATATACATCATAGTTTTTTGCCTGCTTTTATAGGTGCAAATCCATATAAACAAGCACACTCAAGAGGTGTGAAAATTATAGGTGCTACAAGTCATTTTGTGACTGATGATTTGGATGAGGGTCCAATTATCGCTCAAGATGTAGTAAGAATTGATCACTCATACTCATGGGAAGATATGAGAGATGCTGGGCGAAATGTAGAAAAAGTAGTGTTATCAAATGCTTTAGATTTAGTTTTAAAAGATAAAGTTTTTGTAAATGGCAATAAAACGGTGATATTATAATGGTAAATATAGTTTTAGTTGAGCCACGAACAAGTGGAAATGTAGGTACAATAGGTAGAACAGCTGTTGCCATTGGGGGTGTTTTGCACTTGATTAAACCATATGGTTGGGGAAATGATATCACAACAAAAGAGGTTAAAAAAGCTGGATTGGATTATTGGGATAAGCTAGAGTGGTACCAATATGAAAATATAGAGGAGTTTTGGGAAAAGAACCCTTTATCAAATAGACACTTCTTTGCTACAACAAAAACAAAAAGATACTATTTTGAACCAAAATACAATAAAAATGATTATATATATTTTGGTAGAGAGGATGCTGGACTTCCTGAAGATATTTTGAACAACAATCAAGAAACTTGCATAAATATACCCATGGTAAAAGAAGCAAGAAGTTTAAATATCTCAAATGCAGTTTCAGTTGCTGTATATGAAGTTGTAAAACAAAATATAAATGAGTTTGCAAAACTTTAATGGTGAAGATTTTATTACTGGAAGATGATAATCTTTTTGCATTTTCATTGATTGATTATCTAGAGGAGTTTGGTGATTTTGAGATCACTCATGCTCTTAATGCAAATAGTTTACTTGAGCTAACTTATAAAAATAGATATGATTTATATATTCTTGATATAAACTTACCAGATATAAATGGCATAGATCTACTAGATGAGCTAAGAACTGCATCAGATAATACACCTGCGATTTTTTTAACATCATATAAAGATAAAGATACACTAAAAAAAGGTTTTTTAAAAGGTGCTGATGATTTTATGACAAAGCCTTGCGATATGGATGAACTTATCTTAAGAATAAACTCTTTGATGAAAAGATGTCTCAAACAATCTATAATATCTATTGGTAATATCTCTTTTAATTTTGATACTAAATCAGTAATCAAAGATGGTGTTTCGATTAAACTTGGATTAAAAGTATTGGAGCTGTTTGAGTTGTTTTATCAAAACAATAATCAGATTGTTTCAAAAGAGATGATTATAAATAAGCTTTGGAATATAGACCAAGAGTATAGTGAGGGTTCAATAAGAGTATATGTAAATCACATAAAAAAACTTTTTGATAGTGAAGAGCTATTTAAAATATCAAATATAAAAAATATTGGATATAAAATTGAGTATTAGTATAGATGAGTTAAAACATATTTTAGAGACTAAGTCAAGCGATTTATCAGCAGAATTCAAAAGAATCTTTCACGGAAGAGGTGGACTATATGATCAATGGAGACATTTAACTATAGATTCTATAGATAATATTTTGAGTATTTATCTATATTTTGAAAATGATAATGAATCATTGTTTTTAGAGATGATAAAAGAGTTTATCAAAAATAGTAGACACAATACCGTTGTAGTTCAAAGAAGATATAAGTCGTCTTATCCTAGTGAAGTGATAGTAGGTGAGTTAGAAGATGATATTTATATCTTAGAAAATGGTGTTAAAATATATTTAAATCTACTTACAAATAAAAATAATGGATATTTTCCAGATATGAAAAATGGTAGAGCTTTTGTTAAAGAAAATGCAAAAGATAAAAAAGTTTTAAATCTTTTTTCATATACTTGTGCCTTTAGTTTGTTTGCATCACTAGGTGAGGCTAAAAGTGTTATAAATATTGATATGAGTAAAAGTGCTTTATCAACAGGTAGAAAAAATCATCATCTTAACAATATAGATACAAAAAATATAAGCTTTTTGCCTCATAATATCTTAAAATCATTTGGAAGAATAAAAAGAGATGGACCTTATGGTTTGATCATTATTGATCCACCTACATTTCAAAAAGGTAGCTTTGAAGCTACAAAAGATTATTCTAAGATTATCAAAAAACTATACTCTATAGCTACGCCTAATTGTATTGTGCTTGCTTGTTTAAATTCACCAGATTTAAATAGTGAGTTTATTATAGATCTATTTAGTGAGTTTGCACCTGAATTTGAGTTTGTTAAGCAGCTTGATAATTTAGAAGAGTTTAAAGCTTTGGATGAGCAAAGAAGTTTGAAAAATCTAGTTTTTAGAGTAAAATAGATAGTAGAATATAGTTGTATGAATAAAAAACAAAAAGATTTTTTGATATCAAATATTGTAGTTGTTGTTTTTACTATTTTATTGGTTTTGATTGCAAATAATTTTTTGACTATTCAATTTGGTTTTGATAAACATACTTTTGTACCTATTACACTTTTTTTACTATTTTTTGGGGCGGTTTTATATCTGTTTTTGAGTAAGCAACTGCTTGAACCACTTTTTAAAAGTGAACAAAAGATAGAGGATACGATAAAAGAGACTTTGCATGAGCTAAATACCCCAGTAGCAACTATAAAAATAAATACAAAAATGCTTCAAAAAAAAGAGTTAAATGAGAAAAATATATCAAGATTGAACCGTATAGAACAATCTTGTAATAATTTATTAAACTTATACAAACAGATGGAATATACAATAAAAGAGCAAATAGATAGCCTACGTAATGAGCTTTTTGATATAGATATAGTGATAAAAAAATCTATTGATAAGTTTAAAGATATAAAACAAAATATAATAATAAATTATGAAAGCAAAGCATTTATAGTAAATACAGATATAAATGGTTTTGAAAAAAGTATAGACAATCTAATCTCAAATGCAATAAAATATAATAAACCAGATGGAAAAGTAGATATAAAAATAGAAAATAATATTTTGATTGTAAAAGATACAGGTATTGGGATAGATACCAAAAATCTTTTTCATATTTTTGATAAGTATTATCAAGAAAATAGTTTGAATAGTGGAATAGGATTGGGTTTGAATATGGTCAAATCATATTGTGATAAATACAAAATAGATATAAAGATAGATTCAAAAATAGATATTGGTACAGTTTTTTAT
>JAYEJC010000164.1:0-3707 GCA_034660335.1 Campylobacterota bacterium | reverse complement strand
GTAAATAACAATACAATTTTAATGGAATTAGTATCAATATCATCAAAAATATACAAAGAAAATCAAGAAAAAAGAGAAAGCTTAATAAAAATGTCAAAGCAACTCTTAAAGAATGGTTTAGATAGTAATGCTATAGATGACAATGGTGAAACTGCACTTTTTAGAGCAGTTCGTGTTGAAGATTTTGAGCTTGTGACTTTTTTATTATCAGCAGGTATAGATCCAAATATCCAAAACAACAACAGCCAATCTGTTTTACATCTAGCAATATATCAGGGTATTAATAGTCTTGATATTATTAATTGTTTGTTAAAGTATGGTGCAAACCCACTTATCAAAAATAAACAAAATCAAACAATATATGAGATATTAAATGATATTATTCTTCATACTCATGGAAAAAAAGATATATATGACCATTTTATTTTAGCAAGAATCAAACAAGATGGTCAATATATGGTGGTGTTAGAAAGTATATTATCTCACAATAAAGCTGATCTAAATTTTCAAGACTCTACAGGAAATCCACTTTTTTTCAATCCACTTCTAAATGATCATTTCTCTTTATTTAAATTATATATTAAAAATGGACTAAATATACACAATATAAATATATTAAATCATAATATTTTTTTTGAATATGTACTAAATGCATTTGAACAAAACAAAGAAGATATTGATTTTCAAAATAATATTAGTATGCTTATTAGTTCAAAATTAAACCATAATTGTCAAGATGAAACAGGGTGGACAATAGTACACAAAATACTTACAAAAGAGTGTAATATTCATCTTTTTGATATCCTTACACAAGTTGTTTTATTTGATTATGAGATTACCGATAAATTAGGTCGTAGTGTTATTCACAATGCAGTTTGGGGAGATCAAAAATCAGCTATGAAAAGGATACATAGCATAGATAAATCAATAGTAAATATAGCAGATGGTTATGGTATACTACCTATTACTTACGCTGCATTATTAGGTTCGCAAGATTTAGTTTTGTTACTTATATCATTAGGAGCAAATGTAAGAAGTGGATTATCTATATCTGATTCTGCTATAAAAAAGTTTTCACCTTTATTGAAAAATCTTGATTCATTAAAAAACAATATAAAAGATGATGATATGTTAAGAAAAATGGATATAGTAATAGATCAAGTCAAAAGAGATTTTAACTTGATCTAGATTTAGAGATTAATCTAAATCTGTTTTTAAAATAGCACCACTAGATGCATTTGTCACTAATGCTCTATATTGTTGTAGCCACTTTGAAGTAAGTGGTTTTTTAAGAGGTTTGAAGTTTGCTTTTCTTGAAGCAATCTCTTCATCACTTAAATCTACACTTAAAATATACTGATCAACATCAATATGAATCTGGTCACCATCTTTTAGTAGTCCTATCATACCACCCTCAGCTGCTTCTGGAGAAACATGCCCAATAGATGCACCTCTAGTAGCACCTGAAAATCTACCATCAGTAATAAGAGCAACTTTATCTCCAAGTCCCATACCCATAATCAAACTTGTAGGTGCTAGCATCTCTTGCATACCTGGACCACCTTTTGGACCCTCATATCTAATAACAACTACATCACCAGCTTTTACTTTATGATCTAATATCCCAGCAATAGCAGCATCTTGAGAATCAAAACAAACAGCAGACCCTGTAAATACTCTATCTCCTGTGATACCTGCTGTTTTTATTACTGCACCTTGCAAGGCTAAGTTACCATAAAGTATCGCTAATCCACCAACTTGACTATATGGATTATCAATAGTATGAATAATATTTGTATCTGTGATACTAGCATCTTTGATTCTATCTTTTATTGTTTCACCTGTAATTGTTAGGTTATCAATTAAAATACCACCTCTTTTATCCATCTCATGCATAACAGCACTTACTCCACCTGCTTTATCAATATCTTGCATATGAACAGTACTTAAACTTGGAGATATTTTTGCTATGTGACTTACTTGTTTACTAATACTATTGATATCAGAAAGCTCAAAGTTTGCTTCAGCTTCTTTTGCGATTGCAAGCATATGAAGTACAGTATTTGAAGAGCCACCCATAGCCATATCAACAGCAAATGCATTTCTTACAGCATTTTCATTTAAAATATTTCTCATATTGTATTTTTCTTTATCTTCTAAAGATAACTTAGCCAACTCACAAACTCTTCTTGCAGCTTTTCTATATAACTCTTCTCTTTGTGTAGTTAAAGCTAGTATAGTTCCGTTTCCTGGAAGTGCGATACCCATAGCTTCCATAAGTGTATTCATAGAGTTTGCAGTAAACATACCAGAGCATGATCCACCACTTGGACATGCATTACACTCAATATCTGTAAGTTCAGCTTCTGTGATATCACCAGCTTCAAACTTCCCAACAGCCTCAAATGCAGTAGCTAAATCAATAGGAGTACCATCTTTTGTATATCCTTTTGCCATTGGACCACCACTTACATATACTGTAGGAACATTTACTCTTAACCCACCCATTATCATACCAGGTACAATCTTATCACAGTTTGGAATAGCTATCATCGCATCAAATTTATGTGCGTTCATCACTGTTTCTATACTATTAGCGATAATCTCTCTTGATGGAAGAGAAAACAACATCCCATCATGACCCATAGCTATACCATCATCTACACCAATTGTATTAAACTCAAATGGAACACATCCATTTTTTCTAATCTCATCTTTTATGATATCACTTACTTTATCCAAAAAGAAATGACCTGGAATAACCTCAATAAAAGAGTTTGCAACTCCTATAAATGGTTTATCAAAGTCCTCATCTTTTAGTCCTGTTGCTCTAAATAAACTTCTATGTGGAGCTCTAGAATGCCCCTTTTTTACTTCATCACTTCTCATATAAAATATCCTTTTTTCGTAATATATGTAAATTATACCAAATATTTATTAAAAAGCTTGACAAATAAAAAAAAGATGGCTATAATTCCGCCACTAGATAAAAGATGACAGCTTTATTTAATATTTACCCTTGATGATTTTCATCAAAAATACATGCGAGTGTGGCGGAATAGGTAGACGCGTTGGACTTAAAATCCAATTCCGGTTTCGGAGTGTCGGTTCAATTCCGACCATTCGCACCATTTTAAAATAGTTTTAGACATATATAGAGAGTTGACAGAGTTGGTCGAACGTACCGGTTTTGAAAACCGGCGAGGGTCATACCTCCGGGGGTTCGAATCCCCCACTCTCTGCCAGTTTAAAATTATTTCATTTATTTTATAAAAAAGACAAAAAATACCTTTGATGGTTTTCATCAAAAATACATGCGAGTGTGGCGGAATAGGTAGACGCGTTGGACTTAAAATCCAATTCCGGTTTCGGAGTGTCGGTTCAATTCCGACCATTCGCACCACTTATTATATTAGTAGAGAGTTGACAGAGTTGGTCGAATGTACCGGTTTTGAAAACCGGCGAGGGTCATACCTCCGGGGGTTCGAATCCCCCACTCTCTGCCACTAATTTTCAAATACACTTCTATCTATATTTTATAAAAAATTGCACTTATTATTTGACTTGGCATTTTATCTCTTCATGAAAGTTTGATTTATTAAAATCTTGTGAAATATCAAAAAATAAAATATTCAAGCTAAGATTATCTTCAAACTTATATTCAGCTATCTTATCACTAAATTCATTATCTTTTGGATATATTAAAT
>JAYEJC010000163.1:0-3766 GCA_034660335.1 Campylobacterota bacterium | reverse complement strand
GAAAATGGGAAGTTGCTATAGAATATGAATCTCCTAAAGAATTAGGTAGGGAAACTTTTAGTTTTAAATCAAAATTGACATTATCTTTTATTAATGGACGAAATAAAGAAAGTTCTTATAGACTTAAATGGGATAATGAATTTGCTGTACAACTTGCTAAAGATTATCCAAAAAGTTTTGTAAGAGCTTTAGAGTTTCATATTGGAGATGAATATTACAAAGATTTAGAATATACTGAATTTGATATTGGTGGCTTTAAAGAACAATTACAAGTAAAAATACAATGGAAACAAAATAAACCAATTATTGTAATTAAAGAATTTTTTAGAGTTAAGGATGAAGCACAAGGTTTTCCCAAAGTATTTAAAGAATTAAGTTCTTACTTAATTGCAGATTATTTATTAAGTTCAGAAGATGAATTACTTAGACGAATTCAAATAACTGAATGGAAGAAAAAAGAAGAAATATCAAAAGAATTAAATGAAAATAATATTTATATTTTACTAAATAGAGAAAATAAAGAAATATATTTTGGTGAAACTAAACAATCATTATCAAAAAGATATCCAATTACTCAAAAACATCATTCATTTGACGATTGGAATGAATACTCAATAATACAGTTACCTCCTGAAACATCAGACCATACAAGATTATTAATTGAACGAGTATTAATCGCTATTGGATCAAAATTATTTATAAATAATTTATATAAGGAATCACCTATTCTTAATGAGAAAGATGGATTAAAACTTCAAAATAAAAAAAAGTAAACTGTTCTACTACTGTAAGAGGGTTCGAGATACCACCCGTCCAAAAAGTCTCCCATATCTTATCTACTTGGGATTTTAGTTCATTTGTTATCATAGTATTTGTTCCTTTTGGTTTGTTTGTATTAGTATAGTATTATTTATGGACATATTTTGTCATATTATAAATTATGTTTGATTATCTCTTTTAGTTCATCATCATTTAAACTCTCTTTTTGTGTTTTAGAGTATATCGATAAAAGGACAATTTCATCTTCTATCTGTTTATAAATTATCACCCTAAAACCTCCACTTTTACCTGTAGGTATTGAGGAGTTTTTAATCCTTTTTTTAAAAAGATTTGACCCAAGATATACACCTAGGTCATTTTGTTGCAATATCTCTTTTGTAGCTAATTGAAGATCTTGTTTTAGTAGCTTGTATTTTTTTGATAATTTTTTTGCTTCATCTAAAAAGTTATCACTATACCCTATTTTCACAGCTCATCCCATAGTTTTTCTATTGGATGTGTTTTTCCTTTTTCTACATCATCCAAACCTTTTTTTATAGAACTTACTATTTGCTTGGCTTCTTGTTGTTTCAAGGCTTCACACATAGACTCATATTCATCTTTTGAGATAAGTACTGCTTCAACTTTATTGTTTTTTAGTATCGCTAGTTTATCTACACTATTCTCTTTTAATTGTGATAGATATGACCCAAACTTTTTAGCAAATTGTGATGATGGTATAAGTTCATTTGTTGCATACATTGTCATAATATATTCCTTATTATTTTCCGTAATATATTGTATCATAATTTTATTGAATGATAAACTATTATCACATCATCTCCAAATCACGAAAACTCACATACCCATCTTTTGTTAATATCACATGATCAAGTAGCTCGATACCTAGAAGTTTGCCTGATTCTTTAAGTCTTTTGGTTACTTCTATATCTTCATGGCTTGGTTGAAGTATTCCACTTGGATGGTTGTGGGCTACAATTATACTTGCACATCTATGTTCTATTGCAGGAGCAAATACTTCTCTTGGGTGTACTAAACTTTGGTTTAGTGTACCTATAGTTATAACTCTTGTTTCACACAAGTGATTTGCACCATCAAGATAAAGAGTCAAGAAATACTCTTGTTGTTTAGTTCTATACTCTTTTAGCTCTTCGTATATATCACTTGCATGGGTTATTTTTTTGTTTTGTTTTATGAGGTATCTTTTTGAGAGTTCTATAGCAGATACTATTTGTGAAGCTTTTGCTACCCCTAAACCATGGATATCTAAAAGCTTTTCAAGAGTAAGTGAAGTAAAATCATCTTTAAAGAGTCTAACTATCTCTTTGGAGAGTTTTATCACATCTTTACCTTTTATACCACTTCCTAAAAGAATTGCTACAAGCTCATAGTCTTTTAAGTTGTTTACCCCTTTTTTGATAAGTTTTTCACGAGGTTTATCAAAGCTTTCAAGTTGATTTATAGTTTTCATCGATTTGCTCCATTTAAATATAGCTGTAGTATATCAAATAAAATTTATTTTTATAAAAAAGATAACAAATTGCAATATTTTATATAATACATTATTATTACATCTTATAATGATATAGTTTTACAAACTAAATATGGGTAATAAAAATGGTATATAAATTAATAGATATAGTTAAAGAAGTGGTCGAAGATAAAGAAAAATTATATATAATTGAAGAGATATGTAAATTGTGCGAAGATTTAAGATATAGTTACAATATTGATGAGATGATTCAAAACATCTACCAATGGTTTCATCAAAACTATAAAATAGAAGATTTCTCTTTTTCTCTAAATGAGCTAGATAAAAATACAAGTTGCCTTTTTTTTAAAAAAGGTGATAACTTCTTTCCAGATGATCAATTGGCATTTTATTTTATCATAGATACAAAGACTGAACTAAACGCTGTGATATCATTTAAAGCTAAATCAAAAAAACAATATGAAAAGATAGAAGAAAACTACAAATATATACAAACACTTTTTACACAAATCACACCAGTACTTCAAAGTGGTATACTAAAAAAACTACACATAGAATCTACTTCTGTAGATACCATAACTCATGTTTACAATAGAAAATATATCTTAGAATATATAGATAAAACTCTACTTCTAAACAATGAAAAAAAAGATGAGATAACTTTTTTAATGGTAGGGATTGATAGATTTAAAGCTGTTATAGATGAGTTTGATTTTAGTATAGGTGATAAAGTACTAGTAGAACTTGCCAAAGTGATACATAAAAATATAAAATCAAAAGATATAGTAGCAAGACTTATAGGAGATGAATTTTTAGTAGCACTTTTACACCCAACATCTCAAAATAAAATAGAAACCATTGCACAAAAAATGATAGACGACTTTGCAAAAGCAGAGGTACTTATAGATGAAAAAAGAGCTCAAACACTCAAAAAAACTATCTGTATAGGTATATCTACTTATCCAAAAGATGGTGAAACTATAGATGGTGTGATTAAAAATGCAAACAACTTCTTATATGAAGCTAAAAATGAAGGTAGGAGTAAATACTTAACATATACAAAAGAAGAAAATAATATAGACTTTTTTTAATATCATATTAATAAACAAATAGATATATTTTATAATATATTTAATTATTAATCATAATAATAAACAGAAAGGTACAACATCAAAAAAATATACATAATAGCCTTTTTTATCACTTCACTATTTTCAAATAATATATCATTTACCAATGATGAAAAAAAACACATAGATAAACAGATACCTATAACTTATGTATACGATATAGACTGGGCACCTTTTGAATGGAAAAACGAAGTAAATAGACATAGTGGTATAATAGCTGATATCCTACATCTTATCTCTAAAAAGTCAAATTTAAAATTTGAAGCCATACATACAAATAGTTGGCAAAAAGCAGTGTTGTTAGCACAAAACAACAAAGTAGATATGTATAGTGCTATACCATATGATCTAAATAGAGCTAAAT
>JAYEJC010000162.1:0-3774 GCA_034660335.1 Campylobacterota bacterium | reverse complement strand
TTTAGATTTTCTACCAACTCTTCCAATTTGATTTTTGACATATTTTTTCCTTATGTTATTATTTTAATATATTTATCTTTACAGACACCATATTTCTGCTAATCAATTATAATATCCTCCTTTATTTATTATCTAAATCAATATATACTTTTGCATACATCCCTGGATATACTTTACTAGTTTTATTAAATGAAACCTTAACTGTAAATGTATGTGTCATAGGATTAGAACTAGGAATAATAGCAGAAATCTTACCTAAACTTTTTAATTTAAGTGATGGTATTTCAATATTAACTTCTTTGCCGATAAAAATAGTTTGTAAATCTTTTTCCGAAACTTCAGCTTTAATTTTTAAAGAATTTATATCAGATAATATTATAGCTGGTACTCCTGCAATTGCCATCTCTCCCACTTTTACCATCTTTTTAATTATTACACCATCATTTGGTGCTTTAATCTTTAAATACTGATATTGATTATTTATTTCTTTTAGTCTTAATTGTGATATTTTTACCATATTATTTAAATTATTAGTATTAAGCTCAAGTTGTTCAACTTCAAACTTAGATACAACACCTTCTTTAAATAGTCTTTGGTATCTATCAAAATTTATTTTTATAGTATTATATTGGTTTTGATACATCTGTACATTGAGTTTTGCTTGTTCTTTTTTTAAATCAATATCAACAGAATCAATCTCATATAATGTATTATTTTGCTTAACTATATCTCCCTCATTAACATTTACAGATTTTACAAATCCCATAAAACGGCTAGTAATTATTTTTTCATTATCTGAAACCACTGTTCCTGTAAGCACTATATTTTTACTAAAACCAACTGTATATATTAATAGTGATATTATTAATGTAATTTTCTTTATCATTTTAGCTCCTTTAGTCTGTTTCCGTATGATAACTTTAATTTAGCCACTGCGATACTTACATCAAATTTTGACTTAATCATATCAGCTCTTGCTTTTTGTAGATTTGTTTGTTGTGTCAGTAAATTTGACATATTAATTAGGTAATTTTTATACATAATCTTAGATCTTTTTAAAATCTTTTTAGCAAGAATAACTGCTTTCTCTTTGGCTTCAAAAATCTTTTGTTTTGCTTGTAATGTTAATATATTTTTTTCAACTTCAAGGTTAATGCCTTGTTTCATATATTCATAATAGACTTTTGCTTTTTTATATTTTATTTTTGCAATTTGTTTTTTACTCTTACTTAGTCCACCATCAAACAAAGTATATTTTATCCCAATAGCTCCTACATAGTAATCTTGTGTTGAAGTGTCATAGTTTAAATTATCATTATTTAAGCCATACTCTAAATGGATACCTATTGTTGGATATTTATCAGAAGTTTCAAGCTCAATATTGTTTTTCATTGTTTTTACATTAAGTTGCATAAAGTTTAAATCATCTCTATAATTAAGTGCTTTATTTTGTAATGCTTGTAAGTTGCTATCTTCTATTTCAATTTTAGCAAAATTATTTACATCAGTAATTTGAATATCATTTGTTAAAAATTGTAAATATGCAATAGATAAATCAAATTTATTTTTTGCCTCTTGCGTAGAAGCATCTACATTTAGATTATGAACTTGAGATTGCATAACATCTATATCTGTTATTAATCCCTCATTATATAACTTTTTTGAAAGATTAATAAAATAGAGTGTTGTTTCTTTTGCTTTATTGGTAGCTTCAATAAATTCTTTAGCTACAACAGCACCATTATATGCTTTTAAAACTTCTAATTCCAACTGTTTTTCATCAAAACTATATTTTGCTTTTTGTGCTAGTATTTGTAATTTAGCCATTTGTTTTGAAGTATCAATTTTAAATCCAGTAAATAGTGGAATATCATATGAGATTTTTGTTTCATAATTAGTTCTTTCATTAGAGCCATTAAGAGCATCAAGTGAAAGGTCAGTTATTTGAGCTTCTCTTGAAGCAATTTTTGAACCAATTACATATCCTGGATTATCACTTCTTGATATATTTTCATTAAAAATTATTGTTCCAAAATCATAACTATTTGCTTTAGTTAGTTTACTTTTAGCTTCATCAACATTTAATTTCTTTGCTTTTAGTTCCATATTATTTTCCAACACTAAAGATAGTGTATCTTGAAAATCAATTACTTTGCTAAATGCAACAAGTGGCAGAAAGAGTAAAAGTATTTTTTTATTTAACATTTTGTATTCCACCAAAAAACATATTAAAAATTGTATCAATCTCATCCATTAAATCAAAATTCTGGGCAATCCAACTTTCTATAAATCCATCACTTAATCTATTAAAGCAAATTGCTAATTGTTTATAGTTTTGCAAATCATCTTCTAAATATATTTTAAAATTATCTTCTAAAAATTCATATACATTATTCATAGGATTTTCTTTTCCTGTATAAATTTTATGAAAAAATAAAGGATCTGTTAATATATTTGATTCTACTGCTTTTCTTTTTTGTGTATAATAACTATATTTAAGTTTGATAAATAATTTAATATTTTCTTTTGCATTGGATGTTTGTCTTTCTAATAATTCTTTGTAAAAGTTATTAATCTGATACATTAGATATTCATAATATAAGTTTTCTTTTGAAGTAAAGAGTTTATAAATTGTACCAACTGCAATATCTAAATCCTTTGAAATATCTGCAATTTTTGTATGTTCATATGTAACTTTTTCAAAGTACTTAGATACTTCCTTTAAAATTAGTTCTTTTTTTATATCTTTTAATTGCTTATTTATTTTTTTTGACATTTAGAATTCCCCTCATTTTTTGATTATACTAATAATATTCTTAAAAGTGAATATTATTCATTTATATGTATTTTTTTCATATTATATGATGCATAGTTTCAAAATTTGTTGGTACACGGACTTAATAAGGACTAACCCCTAATAATTGTGTTGTTGGTTTTTTTTGATGAACTTCTTCCTTGGTTGACTTCGTTAACTTTTCCCTTTAATTAAATCATCATCAATAACCAAGCCTCTCGATAAACCATATTTTACCACATCAAAGAAATTTTCATCAAATTCTTCTCCAAATTCAACTTTAGCTTCATCTTTTACAAGTTCTTGAGATTTTTTATTTCTCTTAAATGACCTTAATGACATTACAACTGGACCATCATTCAAATCAAGCCCCATAAGCTTTAATGCCGTAGCTATATATCTCATTGTAGTCATTTCATCTGCGTGACCCAGTTTTTGCTGCAATGCTAATAAAAGTAATGGATTTGGAGTTGTTCCTGTATTTTCTAATGGAATACCTTTTGCTTTTGCTACATCCATTATAGTCCAAGTAGCAAATGTGTGTCTCATCCAATGTGATGTAATATTATTGTGCTTTCTTCCCATTAGGTTTGAAGCTTCTTTGAAAGCATTAGTAACATCGTGTTTTTTTATCTCTTTCCCACTAGCTGTAATCCATAATATGCCTTCTTTTATTTCTTCTTCTAGGAGTCTGTCGGATTGAGATCTAATTAGTTTTTAAAATAAACTCTGATAAACCCTTTACATAAGTCAGCAATTCTAAAAGTTTAAATTTCAGATATTTCTCTCTCCATAATTTCAAATTATTTTATAACCTCTAATTTTATACTTAATTTAAAATAAAACCAAAGATTAAAATTATGTAAAATTCTCTATTATTGTATAAATATCATAGTTTTTGGCACTACTTTATTGTAATGATTAAAAAACTATATAATTTATGATGAAAAATATTAAATATATGGTGTTAAATCTACATT
>JAYEJC010000161.1:0-14962 GCA_034660335.1 Campylobacterota bacterium | reverse complement strand
TTGAAAAGGTATATTTATGAAAATAAAAATTTGGATATTTGTTATCTATAGAACAGATTTCTACATAGATTAAGTAAATGGAGACAAAATGAATTTAGATATTAGATGGATACAAAGATTTTGTAACTACAAAAAAGCACTAAAACAACTTGATGATGCTGTTGAATTAGCAGAACAAAGAGAATTGTCATTGCTTGAAAAACAAGGACTGATACAGGCTTTTGAATTTACCCATGAATTAGCGTGGAATTTACTCAAAGATTATTTACAATATCAGGGATATCAAGATATTAGAGGCTCAAGAGATGCGATAAAATCTGCATTTAAGGTAGGTTTAATTCAAGATGGGGATATCTGGATGGAAACTATTAAAGCAAGGAATATGACATCTCATACTTATGATGAAACCTTGGTTCAGGAAGCTTTTGAAACAATTTCAAATAGCTATATAACTATTTTTAATAAACTAGAGACAACTTTTGAAGAATTAAAACAAAAAGAACAGCAATCATGAGTATTATATTAGAATCAAATATTGTAGAGCAAATTAAATCTATATTAAAAAAAGAACTAAAAATAAAACAGATTATACTTTTTGGCTCAAGAGCAAAAGGAGATGCAAAAAATGGTTCTGATATAGATATAGCTGTAGTAGGAGATAATATAGGATTTAGAGATTTATGTAGATTTAATACAAAGCTTGATGAACTTGAATTAGCTTATCAAATAGATATCGTTGCTTATAATTCTTTAGAAAATAAAGAGTTAATAGAGCATATAAATAGAACTGGAATAACTTTATGATTAACAAAAAAACTATCTGGTTTGATTTGGTTACTCCAAAGTCGGTTTTATTTTTTGAGCCAATGATAAAAGAGATTCAAAAAACAAAACAAGTGATCATCACTACAAGAGGTGGAGATGGCTACAAAGAGACTATAGAGTTACTAAAACTTTATGAGCTTCCATTTGAAAATATTGGAAATTTTGGTGGAAGTTGTCTTGTATCTAAGTACAAAACATCTTTGGATAGACAGTTTCAAATTATAGATTATTTAGCACACCACAATATAGAAAAGCTTGTTTGTCTCTCATCTGTTGATGCATGTAGGGCTGCTTTTGGATTAGCAATACCTATAATAAATTTTTATGATATACCCTTATCGGATTTTAATGAGAATTTTAAAAGAGCATTGCCACAAGCTAGACTTACTATACCACTTGCTACAAAAATGTTCAAGCCATTTGTTGTTCCAGATCAAGTTATAAAAAGATTTGGGCTTGATGATGAACAGATATTTGAGTATGATTTTATCGATCCTCTTATTTGGCTAAAAGATTTTGAATATAATGAGAATTATGTAAAAAATGTCCTAAAAAATTATGATATGGATTACTCAAAGAAAACTATAGTGATAAGAGAAGAGGAGTATAAATCAAGTTATGTTGATAAAAAATATCCTTTTCTTTACGAGTCATTAGAAAATATAAAACAACTCACAAATGCAAATATTTTAATAATTCCTAGATATGAAAGTGAATATTTAAAAAAAGAATTTCCATTTGCTATTGTACTAGAGGAAAAAATAAAAGTACAGCATCTATTGAAATTTGCAGATCTTTTTATAGGGGGAGGTGGTACGCTCAATACTGAAGCGTGTTTTTTAGGTACACCTACTATCTCAACAAGAAGTTTTATTTGTCATTATGATAAGTATCAAATTGACCACAATCTTATGGTATGGCTTGATAATAAAAATGAGCTTTTAGAAAAAACTGTAGAATTTCTTGGAAAAGAGATTGATACAAATATATTAGATGATATGAGCGTAAATATAAAAAAAATTGTTCAAGAGATTTTAAAATAATGATCAATAAATATATTGGAGGTTTTAGTGATAGCATTTAATAAACCAGCATATACAGGTATAGAGGAAAAGTATATTTTAGAAGCTATAAAAAGTGATAAAATATCAGGAGATGGTGAATTTACAAACAAATGTACACAATGGTTTGAAAAAAATCTTAAATGTAAAAAAGCACTTTTAACTACCTCTTGTACTCATGCTTTAGAGATGGCAGCTATTTTATTGGATATAAAAGAGGGAGATGAGGTGATCATGCCATCATATACTTTTGTATCAACTGCAAATGCTTTTGTCCTAAGAGGTACAAAAATAGTCTTTGTAGATATAAGACCAGATACTATGAATATAGATGAAAATAAAATTGAAGAGGCTATAACGACTAAAACAAAAGCTATAGTTCCTGTTCATTATGCTGGTGTAGCATGTGAGATGGATACTATTATGGATATAGCAAACAATTATAATCTTTTTGTAGTAGAAGATGCTGCACAAGCTATGATGAGTAGATACAAAGGTAAAGCACTAGGTACTATAGGTCACTTTGGTACTTTTAGTTTTCATGAAACAAAAAACTATACAAGTGCAGGTGAGGGTGGACTTTTAATTATTAATGATGAGAAGTTTATAAATCGTGCAGAGATTATTAGAGAAAAAGGGACCAATCGAACTCTTTTTTTTAGAGGTAAAGTTGATAAGTATTCGTGGGTTGATGTAGGTAGTAGCTATCTTATGAATGATGTGAGTGCAGCTTACTTATGGGGCAATCTGCAAAATGCAGATAAAATAAATCAAGATAGATTAAGTAGCTGGAAGTGTTATTATGATAGTTTAGAAGATCTTCAAAGCAAAGGTTTAGTAGAGTTACCAAAGATACCTAAAGAGTCTACTCATAATGCACATATGTTTTATATCAAAGTCAATGATCTAAGCACAAGAGAACGATTTATAAATTATCTAGGAGAAAATAGTATTAATTCTGTATTTCACTATGTTCCTTTGCACAGTTCTATTGCAGGTAAAATTTTTGGAAGCTTTCATAATAAAGATATATTTACAACAAAAGAGAGTGAGCGATTGATTCGATTGCCATTGTATTATGGACTAAATAAAAATGATATAGTTAAAATAGTTGATAAAATAAAGAATTTTAATTAAGTATATAGTAGAATAATTTAAAAGGGTACAAATGATAGATATTTTAGGTGATTTAAAGATATATGATGAAGATTTATATAATAAGTTTTTAATCTATATACATAATAATACTAAAGATGGTGAATTATTGCTTGATAATAATCATTTATTAAAGATATTACAATCATTATCAAAAGAGGATAACTTAGACTTATGGGATGACCTAGTAGCATTTCTTAAAGTTAAAAAGATATATTCACAAAATTTTCCATTAATATGTACTATGGATATCAAAAGATATGATGTAGTTGAATCTATATTAAAAACAATAGTAGAAAATAATATTATTAGTATAGAAGAGGAGTATTCTTTGTATTGGCAACTTGTGTACTTGAATTTTTCCACCTCTTTTATTAGTACAGATGATTTATTATTAAATATGTATAAGTCTATTTTTAATAAAGTGAAAAAAAGTAGTAATTTAAATTTTATAAGCGATGATACTTCGATTAAAAAAAGAGTATTTATATATATCAATAGTTATCCAAGTAAAAAAAATGCAGTAGTGAAGATTCTTCATATATGGGCAGAGCAATTTGCCAAACTTGGATACAAAGTAATTGTTATAGTTACTACTCCTATTCCATATCCATATCCATTTTATACCTCTGATAATTATTTTTTTAAAAAAATTGGTAAAAAGGGAGAAGTTGGAACACTAGGTGATAATATAACAGCTATAGAGATAGGAGGAGATATAGACTTTGATAATAAAAATAATATCTACAATCAATTTTTATCTCAGGTAAATATAAATAATAATGATAAGTTTTTATTACTAGGGCATTCTTGTTTGCATTTTGATTTACTTCCTTTTGATAATAAGTTTTTAATACCTACTTCTATGCCAGAAAAGATAGTTTGTACAAATGCAAATAGATATATTTTAAATAAAAAGATGAATTTATCTAATATAGATGGCAAGAGTATGGATCATTTAGATTCACCTAGTGACTTTACTAATGATAATAATATAGAGTTTAAACCAACTCAAATATTAAATGAAAAAGATATCAATATTGTGATAGTTGGTAATAGACTTGATGATGAGTTAGATTATAATTTGTGGAAAAATATTAAAAAGATTACTGATAATATTCCATCCTTAAGAATACATATAATAGGTAAATATAAAAGAAATATTCCTAAAAGTTTAATAGATAAAACTATATTGAATGGATGGATAGACAATTTAGAAGATTATCTAAAGACTATGCATTTCTATCTTAATCCAGATAGAATAGGTGGTGGACAAAGTGCATTAACAGCTGTAAAGTGTGGTATACCTATAATCACTTTACCAAAAGGAGATGTTTATAATATGATAGAACAAAAATATCATATTGAAAACTTGTCAGAAATAGATACCTTTATAAATAACTATATAAATGATAAAAACTTTAAAGAGACTATTGATACTTATAATAAAGAATTTGCTGAAAAACATAATAATTCATCTATTGTATTAGAAGATACCGCAAAGAAGATTTTAGGTATCGATTTATGAAAGGTATAATCCTTGCAGGAGGATCTGGTACAAGGCTTTATCCTATTACCAAAAGTACTAGTAAACAGCTATTGCCAATATATGATAAGCCAATGATTTATTATCCATTGTCAGTGCTTATGCTTGCAGGAATAAAAGAGATACTTATCATCTCTACACCTCAAGATATAGATAAATTTGAAGAACTTTTAGGCAATGGGGAGCATTGGGGAATAAAACTAGAGTATAAAGTACAGCCATCACCAGATGGTTTAGCTCAAGGATTTATACTAGCAGAAGAGTTTATAGGCGATGATAATGTTTGTTTGATACTAGGTGACAACATCTTTTATGGGCATGGATTTACCCCTATGCTTAAACATGCAGCTTCTCTTAAAGATGGTGCAGTGATATTTGCTTATCAAGTCAAAGACCCAGAAAGATTTGGAGTAGTTGAATTTGATAAAGATAAAAAAGCTATAAGTATAGAGGAGAAACCAACTATACCAAAATCAAACTTTGCTATTACAGGATTATATTTTTATGATAATGATGTTATACAGATAGCTAAAAGTGTAGAACCATCTAGTAGAGGTGAACTAGAGATAACTTCTATAAATGAAGAATATCTTAAAAGAGATAAATTAAATGTTGAGCTTCTTGGTCGTGGGTTTGCTTGGCTAGATACAGGTACTCACGATAGTTTAATAGATGCAGGACAATTTGTACAAACTATTGAACAAAGACAAGGATATAAGATAGCTTGTCTTGAAGAGATAGCATTTAATAATGGCTGGATAGATAAAAATCAAGTTTTAAGAATAGCAAAACCATTATATAAAAGTGGATATGGTGAATATTTAAAAGAGTTAGTAAGAGATGTTTAAAAATATTAATAAAACTATTCTGATAACAGGGGGTGCAGGGTTTATAGGAAGTAATTTTATACCATATTTCCTAAAAAAATACCCAAACTACAATATAGTAAACCTAGATAAACTTACATACGCAGGGAGCCTAGAAAACCTAAGTGAATTAGACGATATAGTAAATAATTCAAAACTAGCAAATGCGGTTTCACAAAGTGAAAAGTTTCCTCGAAAATTCAACACTAAAAATTCAACATTACAAAATGATCGCTATCATTTTGTAAAGGGTGATATTTGTAATCGAGACCTAGTTGAGTTTATATTTACTGAGTACGATATAAAAGGAGTAATTCACTTTGCAGCAGAATCACATGTAGATAACTCTATCAAAAATCCAGGTGTATTTGTACAAACAAATGTAAATGGAACATTTACTTTAATAGATGTAGCATATAAATACTGGATGGAGAAGCCATTTAAATACAAAGAACACTTTATCGGAACCGATGCTTTAGCTTCGGCAAATGGTAAGACTAAAGTCTCACTTCCGAGGTTTCACCACATAAGTACAGATGAAGTATATGGTACACTTACTGATGATCCAAAAGACTTATTTACTGAGCTTACACCATATGCACCAAACTCTCCATACTCAGCTTCAAAAGCATCATCTGATATGATAGTTCGAGCTTACAATGAAACATATGGAATGAATACAGTTATAACAAACTGTTCAAATAACTATGGACCAAAACAACACGATGAAAAACTAATACCAACTATCGTACGAAAAGCACTAGCTGGAGAGTCTATCCCTATTTATGGAGATGGTAAAAATATAAGAGATTGGTTATATGTACTTGATCACTGTAAAGGTATAGATTTAGTTTACCACGAAGGTAAAACAGCAAATACTTATAATATTGGTGGAAGAAACGAAAGAACAAATCTACAAATAGTAGATAAAATATGTGAAATATTGGACGAAAAAATCCCACTAACCCCTAAGCACAAAACCCTAACCACTTACAAAAGTTTGATAACTTTTGTTGAAGAGCGTGCTGGACACGATAGAAGATACGCTATAGATGCAAGTAAGTTAGAAAATGAGCTTGATTGGAAAGCAGATGAGAACTTTGATAGTGGGATTGTGAAGACTGTTGAGTGGTATTTATCTAAGTACTTATATAAAAATAAAGTAATATGATTTAAAAGGATTGATTATGGAAAAAGTTATAATATTTGGCATTGGTGATATTTCTCAAATTGCACATTTGTATTTAACAGAAGATAAAAACTATGAAGTTGTTGCATTTACTATGGATAAAGAATATATAAAAGAAGATACTTTTTTTGATTTACCTGTTGTAGCATTTGAAGATATAGTAGAAAAATACTCTCCAAAAGAATATAAAATATTTATATCTATTGGCTATACAAAAGTAAATAAATTAAGAGAACAAAAATTTAATGAAGCTAAAGAAAAAGGCTATAGCTTTATATCTTATATTCATCCAAAAGCTACAGTTGCATCAAATGCCAAAGTAGGTGAAAATTGTTTTATATTTGAAGATAATACTATTCAACCTTTTGTGACTATAGAAGATAATTGTATCTTATGGAGTGGTAATCATATAGGTCATCATTCTATTATTAAAGCTAATTGTTTTATTGCTTCTCATGTAGTTATTTCAGGTGGTGTAGAAGTTGGTAGTAATACTTTTATCGGTGTAAATGCAACACTAAGAGATCATATAAAAATAGGTAAATCAAATGTAATAGGAGCTGGTGCCTTACTTTTAAGAGATACAGAAGATAATAAGGTATATATGAAAAAAGAAACAGAAGTTTCAAGGGTTCCTAGCAATAGACTAAGAGGTATATAGTTATGAAAGAAAAATCCTATGGAAGATTAAATCAAGTAGAGTGTAATAATGATATAGATTTATATGTTGAAGAGATAAGAACCAATGGTTTTACTATCATTGAGGGTGTGTTATCAGATAAGGAACTTAAAAAATATAGAAAAAAAATTGATAATATTTATAATCAACAAAAATCAGAACTTGGAGTAAAAAACTTAAAAAGTTTAAATGAGAAAAATATGTGTCGTATGCCATTAAAGTATGATGATTATTTTATAAATATTGCTACAAACAAGATTGTTCTTAAAATAGTAGAAAAATTCTTAGGTGAGTTTTATATTTTAAATCTCCAAAATGCTATTATAAACACTCCAAATGAAGAGCATCATCAAAGTTCTTGGCATAGAGATTTACCTTATCAAAACTATGTTATTTCAAATCCTTTATCAATAAATGCACTTTTTTGTATAGATGATTTTTCTGTAGAAACTGGTGGGACAATAGTGGTTCCTTATACTCATAAAACTGAAGTTTTACCTTCTGATAGATATATAGAAAAACATGCAGTAACTGCTATTGCAAAAGCTGGTTCTGTTATAGTTTTTGATTCGATGCTTTTTCATAAAGCTGGATACAACTCATCAAATATTATAAGAAGAGCAGTTAATCATCAATATCAAATTCCTCTTTTAAAACAGTTTTATGATTTTCCAAAAGCTTTAAATGGTAGATTTTCAGATGATAAATATTTAGCTCAACTTTTGGGCTATACTTCTCAAGTTCCGTTAGATGATGTGGTATGGAGGAAAAGTAGACTTGAAAAAAATATGTAAACTTTGTGGTTCATTTGAATTTCAAGATGTAATGATATTTGATAAATGTATATTTAGCGATGGAAATAAATCAGATGAAAAGCTTACTAAAGAAGAGTGTCAAGGTTGTGGTACTGTAAGAACAAAGATATATATGAATTTTGAAGAGTTTTATTCTAATAATTATCAACCAAGTAGAAATATAGACACAGTAGCTATATTTAATAACGAGGAAATAAATAGAAGTCAATTTGTTTATGAATGGATAAAAGATTTAATTCCAAAAGAACGATTTCAAAATATACAAAGTATATTTGAAATAGGTTGTGGACAAGGTTATTTACTAGATAAGTTTGATATAAGAGATAAATTTGGAGTAGAACCAAGTGAAGAAGCATTTAAGATAGCTTCAAAAGTAGGAAAAATTAGAAATATAGGTTATGAGAAGATTAAAGATTCTGAAAAATATGATTTGATATTATCTTATTGTGTTATTGAGCATGTAGAAAATCCAAAAAGTTTCATCAAAAAAAAACATACTATATTGAATAGGGGAGGGATTATATGTATAGCACTTCCTATTCAAGATAGATTTAATTATGATTTAGTATTTGCTGACCATATTCATCATTTTCAAGATGAAAACTTTAAATCTCTTTTAAATAATAGTGGATTTGAAGTTATAAATTTTGAACTTGGAAGAGGTTCTTATTTTAATATAGGGATCTATATCTGTCAAAAAAAAGAGTTTAGTGCTAATAAAAAATTATTATTTCTAAAAAATCAAAATATTAATAATACTCAACAAATATTTAAAAACATTAATAAAGTTATAGAAGAATATAAAGATGATAAGATATTTACTTTTGGTTATGGGGAGATAGCAAAAACAATTTTACCTTATACTAATTTTGATGATTTTATCTCTTATTATATAGACGATTATGTAAAACATACAAAAGTTATAACTTCTCAAAAGTCAAAAGAGTTTTTTAAAGAGATTGAGCAAATAGTGATACTTTTACTTGTTAATCCTATTCATAGTGAAAAAATAAAGCAAATATATTCAGAATTTGATAATATAAATTTTATAAATATCTTTGAAAATATAAAAATGGAGATAGTATGAATTGGAAAAAATTAGGACAAATATATAAATTTGAATCTATTAATAACTATTTACTCTCACATGCTTCTAATCCTTTAGCAGTTCATATTAAAGATGATATATATAGAGTCTTTTTTAGTGGAAGAGATAAAGAAAACAGATCATCAGTTGGATATGTTGATATAGATATTATTACTTATGAAATTATCTTTACCTGTGAAAAAGTTACTTTTAAGTACGGGGAAGAAAATAGTTTTTATTCCCATGGTGTTAGTATTGGAAATATGTATCAAGTTGAAAATAAAAACTATATACAATTTATGGCTTGGCAGATTAGAGATGGAGGTCATTGGAGAGGTGATATAGGAAGATTATTAGTTAATGATGATTTCAGTACTTTGACATTAAACCCAAAAGATATTTACATTGGATGTGATGATGAAGATAAAGTAAGTCTTTCCTATTCTTGGGTTATACAAGATGATGGTATCTTTAAAATGTGGTATGGCTCTACAATTGACTGGAAAAGTAAAAATGGTGAGATGGTACATGTGATAAAATATGCTACATCTAAAGATGGTAAAACTTGGGAAAAGCATGGTTTAGCAATACCTTATGAATTAGGAGTTGCACAAGCTTTTTCAAGACCTACTGTTGTAAAAGATGAACAAGGCTATCATATGTGGTTTTCTTATAGGTCAGGAGATGGTACTAAATATCGTATAGGATATGCACATAGTATTGATGGAATAATTTGGGATAGAAAAAAAGATTCAGGCATAGATGTAAGTGAAAGTGGATGGGATAGTGAAATGATTTGTTATCCATTTGTTTTTAATCATAAGGGGAAAATGTATATGCTTTATAATGGAAATGATTATGGTAAAACTGGTTTTGGTTTGGCTGTATTAGAAAAATAATTGAAGTTATGTTAAAATATAAATAAAAAGGGTAAAGATGCATACAGTTACACTAAATATTCAAGATAATATATATAGTCACATTATGTTTTTACTTAAAAATTTAAATCATAAAGATTTAGAGATAATAGAAGAGAAAAGAGTATTGGATGATGATACTAAATACAATGATTGGAATAAAGTAGAACTCGAAAACATAGGAAAAATAGGTTTTAATTCTAAAAGTTTTGTTGAGGATAATGAGGATTACTCAAAATGGTAGGTAAAATATATCTTGCTAAGATATACTTTACTGATTTGAGTGAGTATAAGATAAGACCTATTTTAGTTATAAAGGAATTGGATGAGGATTGTATTTGTTTACAATTAACATCTCAAATAAAAAGTAAAGATATTATTTTAACAAATAATAATTTAGTAGATGGTAAGTTACAAAAAGATTCATTGGTTGTTATACCGAAAAATTTTACCTTGCATAAGTCAATTTTATTTAAATATATTGCTACTATTGATGATAATATATTATTGAAAATATTTAAAAACTTTTGTCATAAAATTGGTTGTGCTAAAAAATGAAAAAAATAGCAATATTGCAGTCAAACTATATCCCTTGGAAAGGCTATTTTGACCTTATAAATATGGTAGATGAGTTTATACTTTATGATGATATGCAATATACCAAAAGAGACTGGAGAAATCGAAATAAGATAAAAACTCGGCAAGGTTTAAAATGGCTTACAATACCTGTAGAGGTTAAAGGAAAATATTTTCAAAAGATAAATGAAACAAAAATAAGTGATAAAAGTTGGGGCAAGAAGCATTGGCAACAGATAAAACAAAATTATTCAAAAGCAAAATATTTCAAAGAGTATAAAGATATTTTTGAAGAGTTATACTTAAATTGTGATGAAGAGTATTTAAGTCAAATTAACTATAAGTTTATAATGACTATCAATAAAATACTAAGTATCTCCACAAAGATAAGATGGTCAAGTGAGTTTGAACTTATAGATGGACAAACTGAGAAATTATTAGGTATTTGTAAAGATTGTGATGCAGATGTATATATAAGTGGACCTGCTGCAAAAGATTATTTCGATGTTGAGTTAGCAAAAAAAGAAAACATAGAAGTAAAATGGATGGACTATAGTGGATATAAAGAGTATGAACAACTACATTTACCTTTTGAACATGGTGTTAGTATCTTGGACTTGATATTTAATGAGGGTGAAAATGCTACAAATTTTATGAAGAGTTTTAAAGCATAGATTAAAGTATTATTAATAAAAACTTGTAGGACACCTATTAAATGAAGGTGTCTACTTTAAGATTTATATTGTTTTTTGAAATAGCTTCCAGTTAAAAAGAAATGGTATTGGTAGATTATTAAATTGAACTCTTTCAAAACCTAAAGGTTTCATTATCTCATCTTCTTTATTTGTATATTGAATATTTGATTTGAGGTGTCCTGGTTCTGGATAAACATGAAATGATGAAGTAAAAAAAAGATAACCACCAGGTGCTATAAGAGTAGCTAGACTTTTCATTAATTCAGGTGGATTAATTACATGCTCCAATAGTTCTATTGAGGTACCAAAATTAAAAGATTCTTTATTGGATTTAAAAAAATCTTCAATCTCTTCTGTTCCAATATAATTAATATTATTAAGACCACATTGTTGATCTTTCCACTTTACAAAATCTAATTGTTTTTGATCCGTATCTACAAAATAAATATTTTTATGACCTGCTTTAGATATAGTTGCAGTTAAATCACCTACACCTCCTCCAAAATCAAAAAATCTTCCTCCAACTTGTGTAGCCATACTTGCAATATATCCCCTAAGTGCACTTCCTAAAGAAATATTCATAGAGCTATAGTAGCGTTGTAAAAATAAATTATTATTTCCACAATCAGTATAAAAGCTATTAAGCATCTCTTCTGTAATATTATCAGGGTCTTTAACATAATGACTCCATAAATTTTGAGCAACCATCTCTGTATTATTAATGATTTCTAAGAGTTCATTTAATGATAATTTTGTATACTCACTTAAAAGCAACAAAGCAGCATTTTTAACAGAAAGGTTTGTTTTATTAGATTTAGCTAAATATGATTTAGGGATATTTGCATCAATTAAAAATCCTGAAAATTTTATAATATTTGATAAGGTTTCAATCTTTTGTGATAATATAGGCAGTTCATTTATATTACTAGAGTTTAAAGAACTAGATAGTTCAGAGGCACATTTGTGAAGTAAATCTTCAGTGGGGGCAGATGTACAAAATTGGAGAATATTGTTATTATTTATTGACATTATAAAATACCTTTCATGCTTGAATAATATATAACATTGTTACATATTTCACCTTAACAATCGCATTATTAAGTACTACTTAAAGATAAGATTTTCTGATTACTTTAAGATTATTAATGGGAAACTATTTATATTAAATTATGATTAATTTTTATAAATGCTTCTGCAATAAGAAAATCATACTCATCATCAATATCAACAGAATCTTTTTTATCCATAATATAGCTATAGATATTTTTAGTTAAAAAAAATGTTTTTTCTTCTAATAGTTTTTTCGTTCTTGCTATATAAATAGCACCATTTAATCTATAATGTTTAGTTTGATCTTGAGATCTATTTGTATTTATACTAAAAATAGCACTTGATATATCTAGTGTATCATCAATACTCATATTCCACTTGACTGGATGGTCAACTTCACAAGTTGAAATAACGGCATCTGCATTTTTTTCTATTAGTAATTCAATTGCTTCATCAATATGTTTACTCGTTCGTAAAGGACTAGTTGGTTGCAGGAGTATGATATAATCAAAGCTTTCATCTTGATTTAAAATAGTATGTTCTATAGAATCAAAAGATGTTGAGGTATCTGTTGCTAAGTGTGCTGGTCGTTTTATAATCTCACTACTATAATCTTTAGCAATATTTAATATCTCATCATCATCACTTGAAACTATTGTTTTTTTAATATATCTACTATTTAGAGATGCTTCAATACTGTATGCAATAAGTGGTTTTCCTGCAAGATTAAGAATATTTTTTCTAGGCAGTCTTTTGCTTCCACCACGAGCTGGTATTATAGCTAGTATAGATGGGGTCTTGACATTTTGCAAGTTATTTGATATAATAATATTACTTTTAGCCCTAGTTGGCATTCCCTTTCTTTTAGAAGGGGTAATTTTCATAAATTCTTTTACTTTATACTCTAAGTTTCTATATATGTTTTTATTTATTTTACCACTTAAGTATTCTGATCGTCTTATATCAAATACTCTCATTTGATTTAACATTGCTGTGCTTGTTTTATTTTGTTTATAATTAAATGAAAAGTAGTAACTACCCTCTTTATTTCTAGAGGTTAAAGGTATTCCTATAAAAGTTGTTTTACTAAGTTTTTTATAAACAAGTACAGGTCTTAAAAATAGCTCACTCTTTCCATATGATTCATGTCCAATATTTTGACCAATCGACATAAAGTATATATTCCCTTGATAAAAAGTTATTATTTCATTTTTATCATGAATTTTCTTTTTTAGATCATTCCATTGTTCATATAGGCAATCATAATTTTTTTTATTTTTTGTCAAAAACTTCTCCATATTCTAATTGTGCCTGTTCAAAATCACCCATTCTTCCAATATCTAACCAATATTCATGGATAGGGAAAGATAATACTTTTTCTTTATTAGTAATTAATTCATTAAACAAAGTTGGCATATCATAAAACTCATTATGTGGAATATTATCTAATATTGATGGTGATAATATATAAATACCTGCATTTACAAAAAACTTATGTAATGGTTTTTCTACAATTGATTTAATTTGTTGTTTTTCTACTTCTATTACACCGTAAGGTACTTGGAAATCATACTCTCTCACACACATAGTTGCTGTTGAAATCTCAGCATAATGATAATCTAAAAGATGAATAAAATTTATATCTGTAAGTAAGTCAGCATTCATCACAAAAAATGGTTTATTGGGTTTGTTTTTTAATAAACTTAATGCTCCAGCTGTTCCTAATCTATCTTTTTCATGAATATATGATATATTTACACCAAATTTACTACCATCCCCAAAATATTCAATAATCATCTCTGATTTATAGTTTACACTTATTGTAATATTTACAAAACCATATTTTGCAAAGTTTAATATAATAGTTTCTAATATAGGTTTATTTCCAACTTGTAAGAGTGGTTTAGGTGTATCTGTTGTAAGTGGTCGCAAGCGTGTTCCTAAGCCTCCTGCCATTAATACAACCTCATTATCTCTCTTTGTAATACTTAACATATTCCCAAGATCTTCTATTTTTACTAAAAAACCTTTATCATCCACTATTGGTATTTGATAAACTTTTTTTGATATTGCAGTTTGTATAATCTTTTCTATAGGTTCGTTTATATTACATATAGTTGGAGTTTTAAAATATACATCTTTAATATCATCAGAAATACTTTTTCCTTTTAATAGTGCTCTTCTAATATCTCCGTCAGAAATTGTACCTATTACTTTTTTATTATTATCAATAACTACAGCAATTCTTATTGCTTCTTTATCAATTGTTTTTAATGCATCTTGAATACTCTGATTTGATTTTAATTGAATATTAGTTATGTCTTTCATTATTTAACCTTTTTTTGCTCCAATGATAAATTTATTATTTTTTGGGCAATAGCATCTATCTTACTTAAAATATATTTGTAAAATTAAAATCAATTTTACAATCATCTATCTCAAAACTGTATTTTTCAGTTGTAAACTCACCTTCTAGTTTATAAAAGCCATTTGTTAGTTTA
>JAYEJC010000160.1:0-35233 GCA_034660335.1 Campylobacterota bacterium | reverse complement strand
TATATAATTGCAAATATATTATTTTTTAGAAGAGAAACTAATTTGCATAATCTATATTCGCATGAGCTTGAAAACTCTGTTGAGTTTCAAAAGCAACTTTTATCATTATTTGAAGTTGGTGAATCTGTATTGTTTAAATGGAACAATGATAAGCAGTGGAGTGTTAATTATGTATCACCTAGTGTATATAAATTTTTGGGTTATACAGAAGATGAATTTACAAAAAATAAGATTTTGTATTCATCTTGTATAAATAAAGATGATTTAAAAGTTGTAAGCAAAGAGCTTGAAAATGCTGGATTAAATAAAGAAAAGAAGTTTTTTAAACACAAACCTTACCGCGTCATCACAAAAGATGGAATAATAAAATGGGTATTAGATTATACTATTATTATAAGAGATAATGATGGTGATATCACACACTATTTAGGATATATAAATGATATTACAGAGCAAAAAGATAGAGATTTTTTATTATCAGAGCAGTCAAAAATGGCATCAATGGGTGAGATGATAGGAAATATTGCACATCAATGGAGACAACCTTTATCAATTATATCTACATCTTCATCAGGTATGCAGATGCAAAAAGAGTTTGGTATGTTAAGTGATGAAAAGTTCGAAGAGGCTTGTAATGTTATAAATCAAAATGTACAATACTTGTCAAAAACAATTGATGATTTTAGAAACTTTATAAAAGGTGAACGAGAAAAAAAATTATTTGATTTAGAAGAAGAGATAGAAAGTTTTTTAAATATAGTAAATGGTACTATTAAAAAGAATAATATCAAATTGATTTTAGATATAAAAAACAATATCAAAATAGATGGATATGAAAATGAATTAACACAATGTTTGATTAATATTTTTAATAATGCTAAAGATGAATTAGAAAAAAACAGTGATAATGAGCGTTTAATTTTTATATCAACTCAATTTAAAAATAATAATGCAATAATAAAAATAAAAGATACAGCAGGAGGTATCCCTACGAATATTTTAACAAAAATATTTGAACCATATTTTACTACAAAACATAAAATACAAGGTACAGGCTTGGGATTACATATGACATATAATATGATAGTAGATGGTATGGGTGGTTCTATAGTTGCACTTAATACCACAACAACTTATGAGAACAAAAAATTCAATGGAGCAGAGTTTGTGATATCTTTGCCTTTAGAATAAAAGAGTATATATGTTGTTATATATACATATTCCATTTTGTGATAGTAAGTGTCACTATTGTGCTTTTAATTCATACACATCATTACATAGTTTAAGAGATGATTATATGAAAGCTTTATATATTCAATTAAAAACAGAATTAGAAATACAAAATAAACTAATAGAGACTATCTTTATAGGTGGAGGTACTCCTAGTACAATAGAAGCTAGCTACTATAAAACGATTTTAAATATCGTAAATCCATATTTAGAAAATAGTTGTGAAATCACTATTGAAGCAAATCCAAATTCTGCTACTTCAAAATGGCTTAAAGATATATATAGTATAGGTATAAATAGAGTTAGTTTTGGTGTTCAGAGTTTTAATAATGAGAAATTAGATTTTTTGGGTAGAAATCATAATAAAGAGCAAGCTTTTAATGCAATAAAGAATGCTTATAATATTGGTTTTAAAGATATTAATTTAGATATTATATATGATACTAGACTTGATACAAAAGAGTTACTTGATAATGACTTAGAGATTATAAAAATTTTACCAATTAATCATATAAGTACATATAGTCTAACAATAGAAGAGGGTACAAAGTTTTTTTCTAAAAGTAATGTTAGATTAGAAGATGAAAATTTAGCAAGATATTTTTTTGCCCAATTAGAGAGTTTGGGTTTCAAGCAATATGAGATCTCAAATTTCTCTAAATCTGATGCTAGTAGAAGTAAACATAATTTAGGATATTGGCAATATAAAGAATACTTAGGTATTGGAAGTGGGGCAGTTGCTTGCTATGCTAATAAAAGATTTTATGGTCAAAATGATGTTTTAGAATATATAAAAGACCCATTGAATTATGAAAATATTGAACATCTAAGTGATGATGATATTATTATAGAGAAATTACTTTTAGGATTTAGAAGTGTTGTTGGGGTGTCGTGTGAGATATTAGACAAGAAACAGATGATTAAAATAAAAGAGTTAGAATCAATTAAAAAGATAGATATAAAAGATAATTATATATACGCAAAAGATTTTATGTTGGCAGATGAACTGGTATTATATTTACAATAATTTAAATGATTGGTCTTAATAGTAGGTCAATCCTCTTAATAAGTATGTTACTAATTTTTAATCTACTTTAGATATAATTTTAATTTAATGGAGAAAATATGAACTACACAGATATTTTAATACTTGGTTGGAATTTAAATGCAATGATGTTTATTGTTAATTTACTAATCGCTATTAATATAATTAGAACAAAAGATGATGATGATTTTCAAGAAAAATCAGAAGTATTAAGGACCTTAAGTCAAGAACTTGAGAAGTATTATCCAAATAAACAATTTGAAACATTAATAAGCTATGCTATACCGTTTACAGCTTTTTATAGAATATCTTTTAAACTGTTAGAGATGTTGATGTTTTTTAATAAAAACAAAGGGACAAAAGTCTATGATTTTATTGTATTTAAGTATACCAATGATATAGATAAAGCAAAAAGAGGATAAATGGTGAGATCAGTTTTATTATTATCACTCTTTTCTATTTTATTTACAGCTTGCAACCAATCTGCAACATCTGTATTTAAAAAAGACCCAATATATGCTCAAAATATACAATATACAAAGTTAATGAAGATTGTAGACGCAAATAAAACCATCAAAGAGATCTTAAATATAACATATTTAAACTCAGTTGATACAAAACGATATAATAAAAATCAAAATTTTTTAGTAGGTATATATTCTAATAATGAAAATAATATTACAAATGGAGTATTAACAATAAATAAAATAAAGAGTATTGATAAAATAAAAGTATCAAAAGATGATGATATTTATAAAAATATAGCATTTAAAAATAATTGGGCAGATTATTATATCTATATTTTTCCTAATGACAACAATGAAAAGTTGGTGGTAAATTATACTGTAGATGATATTTCATCATCAATAACATTTGAAACAGAATATTAAAAGACTACTTTAAGTAGCCTTTTTTGTTGTTTTCCTAACAGTCTTTTTAGTAGTTGTTTTTTTTGCAGGTGCTTTTTTCGCAGCTGTTCTTCTTTTCCCTTTGGTTGGTTGATTTTTAATAATCTCTTTTACCTCTTCCCAGTTCAATGCTTTTATATCTTGTTCATCTAGCTCTTTTGGAAGTTTATAATTTTTTTTCTTAGATTTTATATATGGTCCATATCTACCTATTAGTATTTGAGTCTCTTCATCAGGAAAGTCTTTAAGTAGTGCTTTTGCTTTAATCTCTTTAAGCTCTTTTATCACCTCTAAAGCACGCGAAAATTCTATAGTATATGGGTCATCCTCTTTTAGACTAAAGTATTCTGATTTTATTTGTAAATATGGACCAAATCTACCTATATTTACTTTTATTTCATCACCATTTTCATCTTGACCTAAAACTTTAGGTAGTTGAAGCAATACCAATGATTCTTCTAGTGTTATACTATTTACACTAAGATTAGATGGAATAGAAGCTATTTTAGGTTTTTCCTCATCCTCTTTTACTCCACATTGTACATATGGACCATATTGACCAACTCTTGCTGTTATTGGTTTGTTTAATTGGGGATGAATACCTAAGTCTCTAATATCAGAAAACTTTGCCCTTGGAGCATTTTCCTCTTTGTCTTCAACATTTTTAACAAAAGGTGAGTAAAACTCTTTCATAACATCTTCCCAAGATATCTTTCCTTCTGCTATCTCATCAAACTCTTCCTCAATTCTAGCTGTAAATCCAAGATTAACAATATTGTCAAAATGTTCCATTAAAAAATCAGTTACAACTGTACCTATTAAAGTTGGTTTTAATTTCTTATCATCTGTTTTTATTACATATTCTCGTAGCTGTATTGTTGCAATAGTTGGTGCATAAGTAGAAGGTCGTCCTATACCTTCTGCTTCCATCTTTTTTACTAAAGAAGCTTCTGTATATCTGGCTGGAGGTTTTGTAAAGTGTTGTTCAGTAAGCAACTCCTCTAGATTAAGGATAGTTCCTTTTTCTATACTAGGTAATATTTTTTCAGTATTATCCAAAGCTGATTCAGGATTATCACTACCCTCTGTATAGGCTTTCATAAATCCAGCAAAAACTATTCTTGTACCTTTTGATTGAAATTCATACTCCTTATTTTTTCCAGCACTTATTTTATATGTTGTATTAGCTACTTTTGCTTGTGCCATTTGTGTAGCTATAGTTCTTTTCCATATAAGACTATATAGTCTATACTGTGCATTATCTAAATATGGTCTAATATCACTAGGTTTTAGTGCTAAATTTACAGGACGAATAGCCTCATGTGCTTCTTGTGCCCCTTTTGCTTTACTTTTATAATGTCTAGGCTTTAAAAGTGAATACTCTTCTCCATATTCCTGCTCTATAACATCTTTAGCAGCACTTGTTGCAAAAGCAGATAAGTTTACACTATCTGTTCTCATATATGTAATAAGACCACCAGTATGACCAGGTATTGTAACACTACCTTCATAAAGTTGTTGTGCTATTATCATTGTTTGTTTTACACCAAAACCAGCTTTTCTACTAGCTTCTTGTTGTAGAGTTGATGTTGTAAATGGTGGAGCAGGATTTCTTTTGCTCTCTTTTTCTTCTATATTTTCTAATATATATTTGCCATCTTTACAACTGTTTTCAATAAAACTAGCCTCTTGTTCATTGTTTACTTTTGCTAACTTTCCATCTATCTTTGCAAGTTCTGATCTAAGATTTGGTGTGTGAAATTGTGCTTTTACTTTCCAAAACTCAACAGGATTAAAAGCTTCTATCTCTTTTTCTCTATCAACAATAATTTTAACAGCAACACTTTGAACACGACCAGCACTTAAGCCATATCTTACTTTTTTCCATAATAATGGTGAAAGCTTATACCCAACAGCTCTATCTAAAATTCTTCTTGCTTGTTGTGCATTTACTAAATTTTTGTCTACATCTCTTGGATTTTCAAGTGCATTTAATATAGCTTTTTTTGTGATTTCATGAAATACAATTCTTTTAATTGGGTTTTTTTCAATTTTCAATGCAGGGATAAGGTGCCATGCTATAGCTTCACCTTCACGATCCTCATCGGCCGCTAGATAGATAACAGTATCTTTAGTGATTTGTTTCTTTAAATCGGCTATTATTTTTGTTTTATCTCTTGATACAAGATATTGAGGCTTGAAGTTATCTTCTGGGTCAAATCCAAGTTTTGATTTTGGTAGATCTCTTACATGACCCATAGATGCCATAACTTTATAATCTGAACCTAAAAATTTTGATATTGTTCTAGCTTTTGCAGGTGACTCCACGATAACCAAGTTTTTCATATAATTCCTCTTCTAGTAGATTTAGAAGTGAATATTATCATAAAATAATTTAATCTAAATTAAGGGTACCTCTAAAAATTGATATTTTACAGGATAATCTACTATTAAGCTTTATTTAAGATTAAAGGATCTTTAATAATCTCTCTTTTTTCTCATTCTTGCTAACTCTTTTTGAACTGATATATTTATTTTATCATCTGGATTAAAATTTAATGAATAGTTTCTATCTTCATAATCTACACTATTTAATACTATTTTTATAGCTTCCATTCTAGCTTTGTGTTTATCATCACTTCTTACGACACTCCACGGTGCAGATCTTGAATGGGTTCTTTTTAACATCTCATATTTTTTTTCACTAAACTCTTCCCATAAATCTTGAGCTTGTAGGTCTACTTCACTTAATTTCCATTGTTTTAGTGGATTTGTCCTTCTACTTTCAAACCTAGCTAGTTGCTTATCTTTTGATACACTAAAATAAAGCTTAATCAATATGATATCTTGTCTAACTAAATCATGTTCAAAGTTCACAACATCTTCCATGAAAATTTCGTATTGATGATCTGTACAAAAACCAAAGACAGGTTCTACCATAGCTCTGTTGTACCAAGATCTATCAAACAATACAACCTCCCCACCTGTAGGGAAATGTTCTATATATTTTTGAAAAAACCATTGACCTTTTTGTGTATCAGTAGGTTTTCCTAATGCTACTACTCTATAGTGACGAGAGTTCATAAATCTAGTCATTCTTCTAATAGCACCACCTTTACCACTAGCATCTCTACCTTCAAAAAGAACAATCATCTTTTTACCAGTTTTTTCAAGATGTTTTTGCATTTTAATTAATTCTATTTGATATTTTTCCATTTCAGAGCTATCATAAATTTTTTGAATACCCTCTTGAAGTCTATCTATATCAATATCTTTATAATCGCCTAAAATTGATTTTAAAAATTTATTTTCATCTTTTAATTCATCTATTTTTGGGTCTTTAGGTTCATCTGTAGTAGTTGGTAATTTTTGATATCTATTAGATGGTTTTTTTACTGTTTTATTTTTTTGAATAACTTTTGTGTTTAAATTAGTTATTTGTGAAAGTTCATTCTTGTAGTCTTCTAAAAGACCATAGGCTTTTAGATCAGTTAAATTATCAGCAAGATCATAACCTAAAACTTTCATATACCTTTTTTTATTTAATTGAAACCTAGCAACATATTTTTTACCAAAATTTGGATGTTGCTTGATTGATTTGTAAAGTCCAGTGTATTGAGTCCTTTCAAAATCACTTAATTTCATTTATAAAACCTTTGCAAAAGTATTTTGTGCTTCCATTAGTTCAATCTCTTGTGATCCACTAACAACTATCTCTTCATTTTCTTTAAGATGTTTTTTTGATAATTGATTAGGATAAGCAACTCTGTTTAATATATGTCTAATACAATTTAATCTTGCTTGTTTTTTATTGTCACTTCTTATTACAGTCCAAGGACAAGCATCTGTATTTGAAGCCATTAGCATAGAAAACTTTGCTATTGTATATTTATCCCATAACATTTGTGATTCTTTATCTACAGGACTTAATTTATATTGTTTTAAAGGATCAGTCTCTCTACCTTTAAATCTTTTTCCTTGCTCATTTTTAGATACAGAAAAATAAAATTTAAGTAAAGTTATACCAGATTTTACAAGCATATCTTCAAATTGAGGAATTTCTCTTAAAAATTCATGATGCTCTTCAGGTGTACAAAATCCCATTACCGGCTCAACTCCACCTCTGTTGTACCATGATCTATCAAATAAAACTATCTCTCCAGCACTTGGTAAGTGTTGAGAATATCTTTGAAAGTACCATTGTGTTTTTTCTGTATCACTTGGTTTTTCAAGTGCAACAACTCTTGCACCCCTTGGATTTAAATGTTCAGTAATTCTTTTGATAGTACCACCTTTTCCAGCAGCATCTCTACCTTCAAATATCATTAATACTTTTAAACCTTGTTCTTTAACATAATTTTGAAATTTAAGTAATTCAATTTGTAGTTTTGTTAACTCTTTTTCATATTCAAGAGTCTCTTTTTTTACCCAAATTTGTACTTTTTTACCTTTTTGTTTCATCTGTTTTCTTTTTCTTTTGAAATTATTTGGCTTGTGTGTATCAGATTGATGTGTATCTAACTCTTCTTTATCTTTAAACTCTTCATTTATTATGTCTCTATTTGTTCCCATTTATTATCCTTGTTTTTAGATTTTGTATCAAAAATATGTTAAAATTGTGTATACTTATTATATCAGAGATTTCTTATATTTTGGTTACACTATATTTAAGTCTGTTTTTGATATCCTATTGTATGATAAAAGATAATAATAATTTTTTAAAAATAAGTTATGAGATAAAAAATCTAGTTTTGGATGATATTTATAATAATTTATTTTTTTATAACTACCATTCAAGGTATCTAAAAAAACTCCAAACAACAAATATGGACCAAGGCGATCCACACTATATAAGTACCTATTGTAGTTTTATAGGTGAAGTTTATGAAAATATTATTTATGAACTACTTCTTAAATATGCTATTTCAAATACTGATATAACAAAGTTTATACTAAAAGGTCCTCATCAAAATCATTATGACAATGGAAAAAATGGTCTAATGATGGATCTAAACTCTCAAATTGTATATAAAGCTGGTTATAAAGATGTGACTGAATTTGATGCTCTTTTTTTTACTGAAGATAGTGTGTGTTTTGTTGAAAGTACAATTGTTAAAACAACAACAAGTTTAAGAAAAAGATTGAGAAAGAAAAAAGCACTTTTAGAGGTTTTGTTTCCTAAGCTCAAAGTAAAAGCACTTATTATATTAACTAAAGGTGCTTTAGGTATAAATGTTTTTCCACCATACTGTACAGTTTGGGTTACAGAACCTTTGGATGATAAAAAATTATTAAATACTTTAATATATGAAAATGTTAATCATGATAAAAGATTTATAACATATAGAGAAAAAAAATTAATACATGCAAAAGATGTTAGATTATTTATTTTTAAATACTATGATACATTGTCTTGGATTTTAAGAAATATTAGAAAAAACACTATAAAAGTTATAGATTTTGATTTTCTTTCTACACAAAAACTTACAAGATATTTTGAGATTTATTCAAAATTTTATATTGGATATTGTGATATTGATAATTTTATAAAGGTTTTAAACCATCACAAAATCAAAGAGGTTTCAGAAGATATTCCACTAGATAAGATATACAAAAATCAAGTTATGATAACAATAGAAAAAACAAAAGAGAATTATGAACTTGTTTATTATATGAAAGTTATTGGTGAAAAACTAAAAAGACTTGATCTTGATTTGCTTGAAAATAAATTATCAATATCAAACAAAGATCCAAAAGGTTTTACATCAGCAGAGGTGAAATATATGCAGTATTTATTTGAAAAATCCTACAAATTAAATATTGATAATATAATCAAAATATATCAATCTTTAATAAATCATTAGTTATAATATGATTATCCTAGATGGTTCGGGATTACCATTATTATTGGGTCCGATACTTTAATTATACATTTAATGTAATTACGGTGGTGTGTAACTCTTCATCTCTTTTGGTCAAAGAAGATGATTGTAGTTCCTAAAGCTGTTTTCTTAAGTGTAGCACTTTGGCTTTTAGGGCCGCCCTTTGGTTATCGGCTATCTGGGGAACATAACATCAACCAAAATATAAAAAAGAGGTCATTAAACTGCCTCTTTTTATTTTTTCTATTTTAATGAATCAGTATATTGTTTTATTCTTGATATACCATCTTTTATAGTATCTTCATCTGTAGCAAAAGATAATCTAAAATAACCTTCTAGCCCAAATGCAACACCAGGAACTACAGCAACACCAACTTTTTCTAATAACTGTTTTGAAAATTCCATTGAGTCATTTGATATCTCTTTGATATTTACAAAAAGATAGAAAGCACCATTTGGTTTAACAACAGATAGTCCATCTATATCGTTCATAAGCTCAACTGCTAAATCTCTTCTTTTCTCAAATTGAATTCTCATAGTTTCTATATCATTATCTGCATCACCATTTAGTGCAGTTATTGCTGCTGCTTGAGTGATAGAGTTAATATTTGAAGTTGATTGTGATTGTAGTTTTTTCATAGCTTTTACTAGCTCTTTGTCTTTTGAAGCTAAATAACCAAATCGCCAACCAGTCATAGCAACTGATTTACTTAATCCATTTACAGTGATTGTTCTAGCAAACATATCTTCACTTACACTAGCAACTGCTGTAAAATCACTACTATCATATACAAGTTTTTCATACATCTCATCACTTATAACAGTGATATTTGTATCTTTTAATACTTCACCAAGTGCTAGTATCTCATCTTTTGTATATACACTTCCTGTAGGATTTGATGGTGTTGTTAAAACCAACATTTTACTTTTTGGAGTAATTGCATTTTTTAGTTGTTCGGGTGTTATTTTAAATGAACTTTTATCATCTGTTAAAATTTCCACTACTGTACCTTCACTGTATTTTACAAGCTCTGGATATGTTACCCAATATGGTGCTGGAATAATCACTTCATCACCTTTTGAGATACCTGCTTGAAAAATATTAAACAATGAATGTTTAGCACCAACACTAACAATAATTTCTGATGGATCATAATCTAAATTATTATCTCTTTTTAGTTTTTCTACTACAGCTTCTCTACATGCAGGTGTACCCTCAACTGCTGTGTATTTTGTATCATCATTTTGCATAGCTTTAATAGCAGAGTCTTTAATCACTTGAGGTGTTCCAAAATCAGGCTCACCAGCACTGAAGCTTAAAACATCTTTACCACTATCTTTTAACTCTCTTGAAAGTGTAGTAATAGCTATTGTTATAGACTCAGAAAGTCTATCCATTCTATTTGCAATTTCCATTTGTGTTTCCTTTGAACAATTTTTAGGAAGTATACTAAAAAATTAATCAATATTTTATTAAGTTTTTATTTATTTTAAGATAATATCTTCTGTTACGAGGAAATTTAATGAAATATATTTATATGTTCTTATTCTTAATAGTTATATTTGTTGGATGTGGTTATAAAACAAGTCCAATTTATGTAGAGGATAATAAAAAAATAGAGATGGAAAGATAATGATTTATGATTATTTAATTATTGGTGCTGGTATTGCTGGATTAAATGCAGCAAGAATGATTCCAAAAGATAAAAAAGTTTTAATTGTTTGTAAGCAATCACCTTGGGAGTGTAATACATTTTGGGCACAAGGGGGAGTTGTACGAGCAAGAGATAAAGATGATATCCCTTCTCATATAGAGGATACTTTAAAAGCAGGGGTAAATTTAAATAATATTGATGCTGTTAAGTTATTAAGTGAAGAGTCAATAGAGGCTGTTAATGACTTGATTGACAAGGGTTTTAGCTTTGATACTAATGAAAAAAATCAATTAGCATTTACAAAAGAAGCAGCACATAGTACAAGTAGAATATTACATGCAGATGGTGATGCAACTGGTAGAATGTTGCATCTTTTTTTACTACAACAATGCCCACATGAAGTGGTGACAGATTCGATTGTTATTGATTTGCTTTATAAAAATGAGATATGTTATGGAGTACATATTTTAAAAAATAATAAAGATAAAATATATTATGCTCACAACACAATAATAGCATCAGGAGGAGTAGGGTCAATATATAGATACCATACAAATTCAACAACAATTGCAGGTGATATACAAGGTATATGTTTAGAAAAAGGTATTGGTCTAAAAGATATGGAAATGATGCAATTTCACCCAACAGTATTTGTAGATAGTCCAAATGCAAGAAAACAACTCTTAACAGAAGCTTTAAGAGGTGAGGGTGCTATAGTAGAAGATGAGGATGGATATGCTTTTTTGAAAGATTATCATGAAGACAAAGAGTTAGCACCTAGAGATGTTGTTAGTCGTGCTATATTTGATTATTCTAAAAAAACTGGTTCAAAAATATATCTTTCATTTAAACAATTTGACAAAAACTTTTTTGAGAAAAGATTCCCAAATATATTTAAAAATTTAAAAGATATTGGTTTTGATTTACCGGCTCAAAGAGTACCAATAAGTCCAGCTTTTCATTATAGTATGGGGGGAATTGAGGTTGATTTAGACTCAAAGGTACTAAATAGTAAAAATTTATATGCAATAGGTGAAGTAGCTTGTACGGGAGTTCATGGAGCAAATAGATTAGCCTCAAACTCTTTATTAGAGGGATTGGTTTTTTCTAAAATTGCTATTGAAACATCACAAAAAAAAGATTATAAAATTGATATTGATAGTTTTAAAAAATGGGAAAATTATCCACATTATGATCTTCAAAAAAAAGCAGATAAAGCTATTAAAAATGATCTTAGAAATCTAATGTGGACAAATGTAGGGATAGTAAGAACAAAGCAAGAATTGATTGATGCACTTGAAGAGGTAGAGATTTATCTAAAAGAAGATATCGGAAGACTTCTGTTTTTAAGGTTACTTACGGCAAAATCCATTATCAAAAGCGCATTAAATAGAGAATATTCTATAGGTGCACATTACATAAAGGAGAAATAAATGTTAAAAAGTTTGATGTTGTTAATAGTGAGTATTTCACTATTAAATGCAAGTTCTGGTGCATCGGTGGGTGCGATACCAGATATTACTATGACATGGGCGGGTATATCTGCACTTGTTATTTTTGTTATTGGTTATTATTTTGTAGCTATGGAGGAAAAATATCATATAGATAAAGCAAAACCTGCTTTACTTGCAGGTACTTTAGTATTTATGATTGTAGCACTTTATTATATGTTAAATGATATGGATATGAATTTAGTTCATACACAAGCACAACATCTGATTTTGGAAATTGCTGAGATATTCTTTTTCTTATTTGTTGCTATGACATATATAGAATCTATGATTCATATGAGAGTTTTTGACAAACTAAAATACAATCTTATATCAAAAGGATATACTTATAGACAACTATTTTGGGTAACAGGATTTTTAGCATTTTTTATCTCTCCTATTGCAGATAACTTAACTACAGCGCTTATTCTTTCTACAGTACTTATAACAATAGAACAAAAAAATAAAGCATTTTTAGTACCAGGTGCTATTAATATTGTTGTTGCAGCAAATGCTGGTGGTGCTTGGTCTCCATTTGGTGATATCACTACTCTTATGGCATGGACAGCAGGAAAAGGAACTTTTGTAGACTTTTTATTTTTATTTCCAGCTGCTATTATTGGATATTTAGTAACTGCAGTTTTATTAGCGAAATTCGTACCTACTACTGTACCTGATTTTGATGTATCAAAAGAGGAAAATCCTGAGATGATGGATGGTGCAAAAGTTGTTATTGGACTTGGTGTATTTACAATTTTTTGTGCTGTAATGTCTCATCAAGTATTACACCTTCCAGCTATGTGGGGTATGATGTTTGGTCTTGCATTATTAAAAATGTACGATTATAGATTGAAAAAAATACATGGTGCAGGATTTGATGTATTTAACTCTATGGCAAAAATAGAAAATAATACTTTAATGTTTTTCTTTGGTATTTTAGCAGCTGTTGGTGCATTATATTTTGTTGGTTGGTTGGCTCTAGCAGCAGTAGTTTATGATCCTTCAGTATTAGGACCAACTATATCAAATATAGGTGTTGGTTTCTTATCTGCTATTGTTGATAATGTACCTGTTATGTCAGCAGTCTTAAAAGCTTCTCCTGAGATGGGACTTGAACAATGGATGCTTGTAACACTTACAGCTGGTGTTGGTGGTTCTATGATCTCATTTGGTTCAGCTGCTGGTGTTGGTGTTATGGGTAAATTACCAGGTATCTATACATTTGGTGCTCATATGAAATATGCTTGGACTATTGTAATTGGATATTTTGTTTCTATTGCAGTTTGGTATTTACAGTATCAAGTACTAGGAATAGGTCACTAGTTAAAAAAGAAGAATAGAGATAAAATTATTTTATCTCTATTTTATTTTTGTAATTAAGTTTTTTACGAAAAGTTTAATTATAAAAATAGTAAATTATAATAAAGGATTAAAATAATATGAACAATGGTTTAACCCAACTACAATATGCAGAAGATGAGATAGATTTAAGAGAACTATTTCAAACAATTTTTAAAAATAAAAAGTTTATTATTATTTTTACATCTATTATTACGATTTTATCTATAGTGTATGTTTTATTAAAAACCCCTATTTATGAAGCAAAAGCAATTATTAAAATGGGTGAATACAAGCTTGACAATAATGCAAATAGTATTGTTTTAGATGAAAGCTCTAAATTATCTCAAGAGTTAAATATTTTATTTATTGATATTTTAGAAAATGAAAAAAATAGAATAAGTTGGATTGAAAATATATCTACCCTAAAAAAAGAGAAAGCTTTTTTATCACTATCATCACATGCTGTATCAAATGAGTTAGCAATAGAAGAGTTAAATAAAGTTGTAAAATATATACAAAACAAACATCAAAAGATTTTAAATGATATTAAGTTTAAGCGTGAAACTAATATAAAAAACTTAAATAAAAAAATAGATAAAATAAAAAATAGAGAACTACCAATAATATCTAAAAAAATCAATATGTATAAAAATGATATTGTTATTTATGAAAAAAACTTAGAAAAACTACTATCTCATTTTGATGAAATAAAAAATAAAACACCATCTCTAGCTATGCTTGAGTTAAATGAACAACGACACTTAACTGAGATGATATTTAAATTAAGACAAGATTTAATAATAGCAGAAGACAAGAAATTTACTTTAGAAAATGAAACTTTAGAAACTTTAAAAGAGGATATAGAATATATAGAGATACTTTTAAAACCATACAATTATAGAAATAGTGAAGTTGTAGGTAAAATTATGACAAATGAGTATTCTGTAAAACCAAAGAAAAAATTAATAGTAGTAGTAGCTTTTGTTACTGGCTTAATTTTATCTATTTTTTTAGTATTCTTTATTGAGTTTATTAGAAATAGTAAAAAAGATGATGAAAGTATAAACTAAATAAAATATAAACTCTTTTTAGATAGAATACAAAGATAATTTTTAAGGATAACAATATATGAAACATGTACCAATTTTAGTTTTAGATTTCGGAAGTCAATACACACAACTTATATCAAAAAGGTTAAGAAATAGTGGTTTTTACTCAGAGATTGTACCATACAATGAGTCTATAGAAGATATTAAAGCAAGAAGCCCAAAAGGTATAGTTTTAAGTGGTGGTCCAGCTTCTGTCTATGCTGATGATGCATATAAAGTAGATAAAGCTGTATTTGATTTAGGACTGCCAATACTTGGTATTTGTTATGGTATGCAAACTATTGCACACTATCTAGGTGGTAGTGTTATACCTGCAGATCATCATGAGTATGGTAAAGCAAAATTAAAAGTAGAAGATAACACTTGTTTAATTTTTAAAGATATGATAGATAATGAAGTGGTATGGATGTCTCACGGTGATAGAGTTGAGTCTTTGCCTGAGGGATTTAAAGTAATAGGTACAAGTGAAAATTCACCTTATGCAGCTATTGCTAATGATGATAAAAAAATCTATGCATTTCAATACCATCCAGAAGTAACACACTCAGAGCAGGGTGCAACTATGTTAGTTAATTTTGCAAAACATATTTGTAATTGTGAAAAAAACTGGAATATGGGTAACTTTGCAAAAGAACAAATAGCTAAAATTAGAACTCAAGTTGGTGATAAAAAAGTACTTTGTGGTGTAAGTGGTGGAGTTGATAGCTCTGTTGTTGCTACACTTTTAGCAGAAGCTATTGGAGAGAAGCTTGTACCTGTATTTGTAGACAATGGTCTTTTAAGGGGAAATGAAGTACAAGATGTACAAAATATGTTTGCAAATAGAGGTATTGGACTTATTACTGTTGATGCAAGTGAACAGTTTTTGTCTAAACTTGCAGGTGTAACTGATCCTGAAACAAAAAGAAAGATTATTGGTGAGACATTTATAGAGGTGTTTGACCAAGAAGCTAAAAAACATGATGGTATCTCATTTTTAGCTCAAGGTACACTTTACACAGATGTTATTGAGTCTGTATCTGTAAAAGGACCATCAAAAACAATTAAGTCTCACCATAATGTTGGTGGACTTCCTGATTGGATGACATTTGAACTTATTGAGCCTTTAAGAGAGATATTTAAAGATGAAGTAAGAGTGCTAGGACTTGAGCTAGGACTCCCTGCACAAATGATAGGAAGACACCCTTTCCCTGGTCCTGGTCTTGCTATACGAATTATGGGTGATGTTAATGCTCCAGATTTAGATATTTTAAGAAAAGCTGATACTATTATGCTAGATGTTTTAAGAAGTACAGGTTGGTATGATAAAACATGGCAAGCATTTACAGTACTTCTAAATGTAAAATCTGTAGGTGTAATGGGTGACAATAGAACTTATGACAACACGGCTTGTATAAGAATAGTAAATGCAATTGATGGTATGACTGCAACTTTTGCACATATTCCACATGAAATATTAGAACAAATGAGTAGAAGAATTATAAATGAAGTTGATGGTATCAATAGAGTTGTATATGATATCTCTTCTAAACCACCTGCAACAATTGAGTGGGAATAAAAAATAATGAAACCTAATCTTAAAAAAGGTTTCTCTTTGATTGAATTGATTTTTGTTATTGCAATTTTAGGTATTATAGCTGCAGTTGCTGTTCCAAAACTTCTTGATTCAAGAAGTGAAGCAGTAATCTCTACAATCAAACAGGATGTAGCTACAATATCGAGCTCTATACAATCATATCATATGATAAATGGTTCAATTTCAAAGATCACGGATGCTGTTAATGTAAATACTAAGACATGGGTAGTGAATGATTTAGAACTACAATATAATATTGATAATGAAAATTGTATTAAAATGGTCATTGAATCTTCTAAATTAAATATAACAGTTAATAGTCAAAGTAGTGACTTATGTAAAAAGATAAGTGATGCAGGTGTAGAAACAATATCTTATGACCTTTACTAGTATGAATAAAGTCGTTTTTTTAGATAGAGATGGTGTTATTAATATTGAGAAAGATTATCTATACAAGATTGAAGATTTTGAATTTATCGATGGTGTTTTTGAGTCATTAAAATATTTACAAAACTTAAATTACAAACTTATAATAGTCACGAATCAATCTGGAATAGGAAGAGGGTATTATTCTATAAAAGATTTTAATACTCTTACTAAGTGGATGCTTGATGAGTTTGAAAAAAGAGATATAAAGATTGACAATGTATACTTTTGTCCACATACCCCAGATACCAAATGTGAGTGTAGAAAACCTAAAATAGGTATGATAAAACAATCTTCTAAACTTTTTGATATAGACTATGAAAATTCGTGGCTTATAGGGGATAAAGATTCAGATATTCAGATGGCGATAAATGCAAATATATCAAATACCATACAAGTGAAGTCTGGTCATAAGTTTGATGAGCAGAGTTCAAAAGCTAAATTTATTTTGAACTCAATAAAAGATATACCAAAAGTTATATCTTGATTTACAGTACAATCCTCTATTAAGTTTTAATCTTCTTTTTTAAAGCTTAACGATATAGAGTTTACACAATGTCTTGTGTTTTTATTAGTAAATCCTTCACCTTTAAATACATGACCTAAATGACCATCACATTTAGCACATACTATCTCTACTCTTCTACCATCTGCATCAGCTATCTCTTTTACAGCATTTTCTATACTATCATCAAAACTAGGCCAACCAGTTCCACTATCAAACTTTGAATTTGATTTAAATAATGGGGTGTTGCATTGTTTACACAAATATGTTCCATTTTCATCATGATCATAATATATACCTGTAAATGCTCTTTGAGTCCCTTTGTGTAGTATTACTCTTTGCTCTTCTTGTGTGAGTTGATTGTAGTTTGCATCCATTGTTTTGTCCTTTAATATTTGAAGCAATTATAAAAAAAGTAAATAAGATTGAAATAAATATTTTTTATTAATTATTAAATTATAACTTAATAGCGGATTGAACTTGTTGTAGAGTTGTTATGATATTGGTAAGATGATATAAAATTTTGCACCATTATCTTTATTTTTGACAAATATTTCACCTTTCATATTATTAACTATAATATCATAACTCATATATAGACCAAGTCCTGTACCATGTTCATCTGTTTTTGTTGTAAAATATGGTTTAAATATATCTTCAATTATATTTTGATCAATTCCACCAGCATTATCTTGTATAGTAACTATAGCTTTATCATCTAATCTTTTAAGTTCTATTTTTATAATTCCATTTTTTATATTCTTTTCTATAATAGCATCTCTTGCATTATTAATTATATTTAGAAATACTTGTGATATTTCACCTGATATTGTTGTTATTGTTATATTTTCTTTTGTAATATTTTTTTCTAGGGCTATATGGTTGTCTTTTAAACTTGATATCACAATCTCTGTTATATATCTAATAATACTTTGTAAGCTATGTAGCTTTTTCTCTTTATCTTCTTTTAAAAAGTTTCTAAATACAGTTATAGTATCAGCCAAATAGTTTACATTTGTGATAACCTTTTCAGTTGTATCTTGAAAAAACTTATCAGTTAATATATTCATATCTTTTTGTATTTGTATAGCTGTCATTGCAACACTAATTGTATTTAAAGGTTGTCTCCATTGATGTGCAATATTACCAATCATATCACCCATAGCAGCCATTTTTGATTGGGTGAGAATCATATTTTCTCTCTCTTTTATAACCTTTTGTTCTCTATCTAAAGTACTTAAAAGATCTTCATTAATATTATTTAGTTCATTAGTAGTTGTATTAATTAGATGAGAGATAGCTTTAAATGATAATATATTTGAGTTGGTTTTTTTTGGAGTTTTAATATTAGTAGTTTGTTGTATGGTATTATCTTCACTTAAAATTAATACGGTCATTGTTTGATTTAGTAACCTTTTTTTCAAATTAGATGATGTAAAAAACTCACCATATGTAAAAAATCCACTTACATTGGCATATTGATTTAGTGGTTTTATCTCTTGAGTAATTAAATCAGGCATAAATCGGCGTCTTGCCATACATGAATATACAAAGATAGACTCAATTGGTGTTTGATTAAATTTTGAAATTAAATTTTTATAACTATTTAAAATAAGCTCACTATTCCCACATCCAAATTGAACAATATCTCCATCTTTTATATCACCTGCGAATACTAAACTACCATCACTATTAGATCCAACTATCGCTCTTGCTAGTAGAAAATCATCTCTTTTTATAATTAAAGGAAACTCAATACCAACAGCAGGCAAAGATAGTGCAACCTCTTCACCTAAATAGTATTTATAAGTATCAAAAGCAGTTTTATCATCAATTGTATAGACAACATTATCGATTGATTTTGTTATTTTCAACTCTTTCCCTATTGCTTGCCAATTGAAACTATAATCTGTAGAGATATTTAATTTACCACTTAAACTAACTGCTACTGCTGAATTGGTTAATATTTTATTATTAGCAAATATATATGTTTTGTCAAATAGTGAGTTGTCACCAGACAGTCCTCCAGATATAACTATGGATTTATTATAATCTGTAAACCCTTGTAGGTATTTATCCCCATTTGTATGTAAGCCATCAGCAAAAGTGATAATAAGCTTTGTATTTTGCTTGGATATTTTTTTTGCTAATTGGTAAGATTGTTCTTCTATATTTGTAGTTGAATTATATTCAATATAATCTATATTTAGATCAATATTATTAAACTGTGTTATACTTATTGTTATACTGTTTGTATATACATCACCATCTAGTATCTCACCATCAGTAGTAGATCCTATTATTATTGAGTTTGGTAATAGTTTTGTTATATTATTTAAAAGATTTTGAACTATTTCGGTATTTAGTACACCGGAAAAGATCTGTATTAGTAGTTTTTGATTATTAAAATTATGATAATCTAAAAATAGTTTTAGATTATCAATAGTACTATAATTTGTATTTATAGTTTTCAAATATTTACTTAATTAACGAGCATCTTTAATAGCATCAAGCACTTCTGCATAGTTTGGTTCATCTGTAACTTCAGGTACTACTTGAATATAAGTTATAATACCATTTCTATCAATTACAAATACAGCTCTTGCACAAAGACCTTTTAGTTTATTGTCAGTCATAAGAACACCATAAGATTTTGAAAACTCTTTATCTACATAATCACTACCAACTCTTAGGTTTTCTATACCCTCTGTAGTACAAAATTTTGCACTAGCAAATGGTAAATCCATAGACACTACAGTAGTTTCACAAATATCTAATGCACCAACTTCAAGATTAAATCTTCTAGTTTCAGCAGCACAAGTATCTGTATCAAGTGATGGAACTGATATAATTAATTGTATCTTATCACTTGGTCCACCAACTTCTATATCTTCTAAATCTGAACTAACTATTGAAACAAGTGGAGCCATATCACCTACATCTAGCTCTGTACCTTCTATAGTTACATCTGTACCTTTAAATTTAACAAAATCCATATCTTATCCTTTTTTAAAAAATTATATACAAAAAAACCCCTACTAATAATGCTGCTGCTGTTACTGCAAATACAGCAATATTAATATCTCCCATTTTAAGCTACTAAATCTTTGATTTTTACTTTTAATTTATCAATAGTAAAACCAAATTTATCAAATAACTCACCAGCTGGACCACTCTCACCAAAAGAGGTCATACCTAATACATGATCAGCAAATTTATAGTATTCCATTGCAGTTGCTGCTTCTACGGCAATAGTTGTTGTATTTGGCTCAATTATTGTATCTATATACTCTTTGTTTTGTTCACATAATAAATCAAAACAAGGTACCGATACAATATTTGCTTTTATTCCAAACTCAGACTCAAGAATACAAGCTGTTTGTAAGCATAACATAACTTCACTACCACTTGCCATTAATGTTACTGTAGCATCATCTCTTTTTGTTAATAAGTAACCACCATTCTCAACTGCACCATATGCAACATCAGGTTTTAGAGTTTTTAGTTTTTGTCTTGAACATACAAAAGCTGTAGGGGCATTCATAGTCAATGCTTTTTCCCAACATTTAATATTTTCAGTAGCATCAGCAGGTCTAAAAGTATAAAAATTTGGTAAAGCTCTAAATTGTGAAAGTTGCTCAATTGGTTGATGTGTTGCACCATCTTCACCTACACCTATAGAATCATGTGTCCAGATAAAGTGTTGTGGAATACTTGCAAGTGCAGCTACTCTAGCAGCTGGCTTTAAATAATCAGAAAATATAAAGAATGTAGCACTATAAACTCTAAACAATCCATAAATATTCATAGCATTAGATATTGCTGCCATTGAGTGTTCTTTTATCCCAAAATGGATATTTCTACCCTTTGGAAAATCACCAAGACCTATAAGTTCAGTCTTGTTTGAAGGAGCTAAATCAGCACTTCCACCTAAAAAGCTAGGAACTGCTTTTGCAATTGCATTTAAAATCTTATGATTTGAATCTCTTGTTGCCATTTCAGAGATTTCACTAAAATTGGGATACTCAACTTTTGAATAATCAGGATTTAAAAGTGCATTTAAAGATTCATTTTGTTCACTTAAAGGTAGATCTTTTTTTACTAGTTTTTCCCAAGCTTTACTTAAAACTGCTCCAGATTTTGTTTTGTCAAATGCCTCTTTTACATCTGTAGGAACTACAAAAGATTCATTTGGATTAAAACCTGCTTTAGTTTTAGAAGCAGATAACTCATCTGTACCTAGAGGTGCACCATGTGTATGATGTGATCCCTCAAGTGTAGCAGCACCTTTTCCAATAGCAGTTTTTGCTATGATTAAAGTTGGTTTATCACTATTTCGAGAGTTTATAAGAGCTTCATCAATTGCATCAAAATCATGTCCATCTATTGTCACTACATCAAAATTGATAGCTTCAAATCTTTTGGCAACATCTTCACTCCATGCAATAGATATATCACCCTCAATTGTAATATCATTTGAATCATATATAATAGTTAAATTTGATGTTTGTTGATGACCTGCTGTTGCACATGCCTCATAAGATATACCCTCTTGAAGATCTCCATCTCCACATAAACAATATACATGATGATCTATAATTTCTGCTGTTTGTGAATTTAAACAATGTTTAGCATATGAACTAGCCATTGCAAATCCAACTGCGTTTGCTACACCTTGACCCAAAGGTCCAGTAGTGATTTCAACTCCACTTGTATGTCCATATTCAGGATGTCCAGGGGTTCTACTTCCTGTTTGTCTAAAGTTTTTCAAATCCTCTACATCAACATCAAATCCCCAAAGATGCAAAAGAGAATATACAAGTCCACTAGCATGTCCACCTGAAAAAACCAACCTATCTCTATTTAGCCATTGTGTATTGTTTGGATCAAGTTTTAAATGACTACTTAGTACTGTAGCTATATCTGCCATTCCCATTGGTGCACCAGGGTGTCCACTGTTAGCTGCTTGTACCATATCTGCTGCTAAAAATCTAATCGTATCTGCTTGTTTTTGTAAAAGTTCTTTTGACAATTTTGAATCCTAATATTGAAATTTATTGGATTATATCTAAATATTGGTAAAAGATAATTTATATCTGTTAGATGCTAATAAAAATATAGTTCAATCCTACAATAAGTTTTATTTAAGATTAAAGGACACGACGAAGTCTTGCTTTACTCCAATAGCACTGGTAATTAAGAACTTTTTATCTATTTTCAAAATAAAAATTAGTCAGTATATTGCTATAACTCATCAAATTACGCGTAATTTCTTTCTTAATCTTAAATAAAACTTAATAGAGGATTGAACTTATAAAAATACTATTTTATTTTTTAAAAAGTGAATAAAATTTTATTATTATTCTTTTGTTTAATATAAAAAGCGATCTGTTTATCTACTTGAACTTTTATTTTAAAAATAGAAATATCACTAAGTATTATATCAATATATGCATTATCAAAAAAATCATCATTGAGTTTTTTCTGATTAAATCTATTTTTACTCTCTATTCTTATTAAGTTTTTATTTTTTGATACCATATAGGTTATATGCTGATAAAAAGGATTATGGAATGTATTTGATGTTTTCAAGGTGAGTATACTATAATCATCTTTTGTATTTTCTATAATAGTATTATTATTCTCTATTTGATTTATAGTATCTAAAAATAAAATCTTTTGTATATTGTTTTGTTCTTTTTTTAAATCTAACTTGCTACTATAAAAATCATTGCTTTTTTGAGTCATATCTAAAGTTTGATATAAAAATAAAATAATAATAGAAAATAGACTAATAGATATCAATATCTCTACTAAAGTAAAAGATTTTTTATATATATTCATCTATTGCAACTTGAATGTATAAAAAGATTTTGATGCTTTTGCCTCTATTGAATAGATGCTTTTTGTCACTTTTGCTGTTTTTAAATAGTCATTATCAGGTAATAAAATATCCTTTTGTTCAATATCTTTTATTTTTATTTTTATAGTTTTAAACTCTTTTCGTATCTCATCATCATTTAATTTTATTTTATCACTTAGTATAATATTTGTATTTCTTATATCTTTTGAGGGGCTTACAACTAAAGATAAGTAGCTATCATAAAGTGAGCTATTTTTAAACTTATCTAATAAAAAGATATTATTTTGTTGTATCTGTAGTGATGTAGCAATTATAATTGTGAGCAAAATAATAGAGACCATAACTTCAACCAAAGATAAAGCTATTTTATCTTTTGACATTATTATTTGATACCTATTCTTATAGCTTCATCAAGAGATGTTTTTCCAGATATTATCATCTGTTTTATTTGATTATTTAGTGGATTCATACCATTTTGAATTGCTAATTGCATAAGTTGTTCATCATCTACATCATTTTGCAAAGCCTGTTTTATACTATTTTCAATAGTAAAAAGTTCTGCTATAGCAACTCGCCCTTCATAACCAGTAAAATTACACTCTTTACATCCTGTAGCTTTATAAACTTTTGTATCATATGTGATATTAAATTCACTTAGATGATGCTCTGCAATTGTATCTTCCTCTTTACATTTATCACATAATTTTCTCACTAATCTTTGAGCCAAAACTCCTAAAATAGAAGAAGATATAAGAAATCTCTCAAGCCCCATATCAATAAGTCTAGTAATAGCAGCAGGTGCTCTGTTTGTATGGAGTGTAGAAAAAACAAGATGCCCAGTTAAAGCTGACTGAATAGCAATAGATGCTGTTTCATTATCTCTTATCTCACCTACCATAATCACATCTGGATCCTGTCTTAAAATACTTCTTAATCCTGAAGCAAAGGTAAGACCAACTTTTTCATTTACTTGTATTTGATTTATATTGTCACTTTTATACTCTACTGGGTCTTCTACTGTGATTATATTTTTTTGTGGAGATTCTATTGTTTGAAGTAGTGAGTGTAGTGTTGTTGATTTTCCACTTCCTGTTGGTCCTGTTACTAATATCATACCATATGAGTTTTGAGTTAGTGTTTCTAGTCTTTTTGTTATATCATTAGAGATACCTAGGTGTTCTAAAGTTGGGATATCTTCACTTTGCATTAGTATCCTCATAACAACTCTTTCACCATAAAAAGTAGGCAATACAGAGACTCTGATATCAAGAGTTTTTCCAGATATCTTAATAGCTGTTCTTCCATCTTGAGGAACTCTTTTTTCACTAATATCAAGATTTGATATAACTTTTATACGACTTACTACTAAAGACATTATTGTTTTGTCTAGTTCTATATGTTTGATCAAAACACCATCTACTCTGTATCTTACTTCACCTTTAAACTCATGAAGTTCTATATGTATATCTGAGGATTTTTTCTTTATTGCAGTATAAAAAAGTGAATTTACAAATTTTATAATAGGAGCAGAACCCTCATCGGTCATAATATCAGATGAAGTTTTTAAAAATTCTGATATATTTATATCATCTTCATCTACTACTGCTTCTTCAGTAGTTTGAGTGATGTCGGACATCTGTTTATCTGTTTTTTTCTCAATAAATTTTGTATATAATCTCTCAAATGACAACTCATCTAAAAACACTATATCTAAATCTAAGTTTTGTTTAGAAAGATAATCAAATGATAAACTCATATGCTCTTTAGATATAGCAATAATATTTTTATCATCAATAATTGTAAACAATACAAAACTTTTTAAAGCTAATTCATAGTTTTCATACTCTAAAACTTCTAGGTCTGTATTGTGTATTTCATTAATATCAATCATATCTTATAATCCAAACATATCTTTAACTCTTTGTTGATGTAGTAGTTCATTTTCATCTAGTTCCTCTTGAGCATCTTCTGTTTTATCATCAAAATAATCTTTTTTATCTTCAGAAAAATCAATCATATCATCTTTTAAATCTTCTCTTCTTTCATCAAGGTCTAGTTTTTTTAGTTCTCTATTTAGTTCTTGTTTTTGAGCTTCAAGTTTCATAGTTTCTAGTCTAAGTTTTGTATCTTGTGTATATTTGTTTTCAAGAATTTTAAGCTCAGCTAATTGGTTTCTTACATATGTTAAATCTTTTGATTTTGGTACAATATACGGTGTTATAATTATCACTAAATTTATCTTATCATCAACTTCATAGTTATTTCTAAATAAACTTCCTAAAAGTGGTATATCACCTAAAAGAGGAACTTTTGTTAATGTATGTTCTGTTTTTGCTCTAATATATCCACCTAAAATTATATTTTCACCATTATTTACAATAGCACTTGTAAGAAGCTCTTTTTTAGATGTATTTGGATTATCATTTGTAGCTGTTTGTCCTACATCTTCTAGCTTAGTTGTTATCTCTAGGAGTACCTTGTCCCCATTCGAAATTCTTGGTTTTACTTTAAGTGTAAGACCTACATCCTCTCTTGTATATGTATCTGTTGGGATACCACTTGAAGATGTTGTTGTACCTGTTTTAATACTTATAGTTTGACCAACATATATTGAACTCTCTTTATTATTTATACATAAAAGTGATGGTTCACTTACTATATCAGCTGCACCATTTTGATTTAAAAGGTTTAAAGACATACCTAAAGATAATCCCTCTTTCATGACCCCTAAATCATATCCAAAAGTACTTAGTCCAGATAGATCATAAGATGTCCCACCATTAAGTGAAGATGAAAATGACATCAGTCCAGTGTTTCCTGCACTAAAGCCATTTAAACCATACTTGATACCAACATCTCTTGTTTTATTTTCACTCACTTCAATTATTCTAGCTTGTACATAAACCTGTTGTTTATCAACATCTAGTTTTTTTATAAGCTGAGTGAAATATCCTATCTCCTCTTTTGGACCCATTAAGATTATAGAGTTTGACTCATCATCTGTTGATGCAAATGGTTTGTTGTTTTTATCTTTATATACTTTTTGTGCTATTACACCATTTAAAATTTTTATTACACTTTTTGATTCAGCATTTTTTAGATAAACAACCTCTACTACTTTTTCTACTAAACTACCTTTTGATTCTATATCTTTTAGATATTTGACCAAAAACTCTACATTTGATTTTTTGCCTACAAACATTATTGAATTTGTATCTTTATTTAATAGTATAGATACTTTTTCATTTTCTATTTTTTCATTAAAGACTGTTTTTGCTACAGATTTTAAGTCAGCTAATACTGTAGAACCTTGTAAGTTATTTAGTTGTACAATCTGTATTGTTTTTTTTGAATCTTTTGCAATCATTGATATCACTTTTTTAATTGTTAAGATATTTGATTGAAAGTCTGTGATTACTATTGCATTTGATTCTTTATCTGTTACTAATTTTGCTGATTTACTTATTAGATGTCTTATTTTTGAACTTATATAGTCTACATTTGAGTGCTGTATATTAAAAACTTCAGTTATGATTTTATAGGTGCTTAAATCATTTGCATTATTATAAATAGGTGTATTATATTTTGCAGCATTACTTAGTCTTATTATTCTAATAATACCTTGATTTTCAATGACCGTATAGCCTTTTGATTCTAATACATAAATAAGAATATTTAATATATCATCTTTGTATATAGGTTTATTTGATATAAAATCAACTTTACCTTTTATATTATTTGTTATTAGTATATTTTTTTCAATTATTTTAGAAGTTATTTTTACAAAATCTTTTATCTCTAAATCTTTAAAATTTATATTTATCTGTTCTTTTGCAAAAAGAGAACCACTTAGAAATAAACCTAAGGCAATACCTAAAATTTTTTTATTTAATCTCATATTCTAACTCCAATTCTTCACTACCTCTTGATACTACAAGATTTAGATTTTCTATTTTGTTTATTTTTTTATAAAACTTAAAAGCATCGCCATAGCTATTTAATCGTATATTATTTACACTTTTTATAATATCCCCTTTTTTAAGTCCAAGCTCTTTAAAGACACTATTTTTTGATAGCTTATTTACTTTAAAACCATCAATTTTACCATCTTTAAACACCTCTTTAATAGATATTTCACGCCATATCTTTGCTGGTGTTTTAATATAACTATTTAATAAGTCTCTATTAAGATTGTAGTTGTTTTCATTTTTTTCTATATTTTGAGTAGATACTTTCTTTTGTGTAGTTGTTTTTGTATATTTTTTATTTGATTTTTCATCTAGCAATGAGAGTTTATACTCTTTAGAATTTTTTGTAAATATAACATAATCTTTGTATATACTTTTTAGTTTATATTTTTTAAAACTATCATCAATACTTAATATATGAGTAGTAGATGATGATTTTTCTGAGATTATTATCCATCCACCATTTGAAGAAGTAGAGTATATAGCTTTTAACAGTATATTAGAGATCAATTGATAATCTTTTTTTATTACTTTTTGTTTTTTTTGCTCTTTTTTTACTATTTTATCTGCTTTTTTAAAACTATTATTTATTTGATATTTAGTATATTCAAATCTATAATCATTTTTTTCAAGCTCAATTTTTGATGTTATAGGTAAAAACATATATAAAATAGTGTTTAAACTATAAGTTATAAGTAAAATAATCAAAAAAGGTATTATAAACTTTACAATGTAATTAATATTTATATTCAAAGCTATATACCTCCTGTTTTTTGTCTGAGTTATTTTTTATTTGTTTTAACTGTTTTGCTATATATTTGTATTTTACTTTAAATAGTTTATCAACATTAAAATCAATCTTAACAACTCTTTTTAATAGATTGACTTGACCAATTGCTTTGTATTTACCAAAATCAAAATCAATATTAATATAAAGTGGATCTATTATTGTGTGATTAATATTTATATTTTTTATTTTTGTTGGTATATATTTACTAAATGATTGATCAATATTTATATCATATATATTAATATTGGTTTTGTATAAAAACATATCTAAATGAAAATTTGCATTATTACTTACTTCAATATCATCATATTTTGTTTTGATATTTTTTATATCTAAAGAAAAATAGTCATCACTTAAAGTAGAGTGACTTAGTACAATTTTATTTTTTTGTAGTGTTTCTAATATGGCATAATATATGTTTTCTTTTGGTAAAAAAAGAAAAAGTGTTATTATAAAAAAAATAAAATATAAAAGGTATTTGAATATCGTTTTCATTTTAATATCCTACTACTAATTCAACGCTATTTGAATCAATTTTTAGCTTAATTATATTTAACTGTTCATTTAATATTTTATTTACAAATTTATCTATTTTTTTTAATTTTGTATCTTTGATATTTACTATTGCTCTTTTAGTGTTTATCTTTTTATCAACATTTTTTATACCACTATTTATAATAGATTTTTCAATAAAAGCGATAGTCTCTTTTTTATTTTTTGAGATTGATTTTAAATTTTGATATTTATTTGATATTTTTTTAAAATTTATTAAATCACTTTGTCTATTTTTAAGATTTATATATGATTTATTTAAATAAACTACAGATGATAAAAAAATAACAATTGATAAAAATAGTATTGTAAAAGGGTTTATTTTTTTCATATATTTACCTCAATCGTTAAAATATCACCATTTTTATATGATTTGTTTATTTTAAATTTTTTATTCAAGTAGTTTAATACCCTTTTTTTAGTAATATTTTTGTATTTTATATAAATTGTATTATTAAAAAACTCAATAGATACTATTTGTGATTTTAGACTTTTATGTGACAATAAAATATATTTTAATGACTCTCTAATTTTTAGTTGATTTTTGTAGTTTTTTTCAAGTTTTTTAATTATAGAATTTGCTTGAATCGTACTTTGAGGCATATTGGTCTTTTGTTTTATTATCTCTATATTATTTGGTATGTTATTTGATATTTGCTTATTGAAAATTGCTTTTGAAGCTATAGCGACACTGAAAATAAAAATAATTAAACTTAAAATATATGTTGTTTTTGTATTTAGATATTTTGAAGCAGAATTGATATATATTTTATTTTTTGATAACTTAATATCTTGAAGATTTATATTGTTTGAAGCAATTGTTTTAAGTGCAATTGGTATTTGTACTAAAATACCATCAATATAAGATAAGCATATATCATCTACTTTTATACAGTTTTGTGTATCTTTATCACAAACTGATTCAAACTCAATTTGTGAAAAGTATATATCATCTATTTGTGAAAGAGTTATACCTTTATCTTTTATAGAGTTAAGTATATTTTGTTCATCGTATGCAATAGATAGATATTTGTTTTCTGATAATTTTTTTGCATAAAATTTATGCTTTGAGATATCTATAAATTCTTCAAATAAACTAGGTAGTATATTTAGTACCTCTTTTGATGATTTTATAGGTAATTCAAAAACACGAACCCAATAATACTCAGGAGACAATATAAGATTTATTTTTTCCTTAGTATTAAAAGTTGTTTTAGAATGAAAAAAAATATTTTTGATATTTTTAGAATTTAAAATATTATTACCTTTGTTATATAATCGAAAAATTATTATATCTAAATATAGTTAATTATTCTTATTTAAAAAGATTTGTTGGACTATTTTTTAGTTTTTGTATCACTTGTGTACCAATTATTTGAGAAGAAGTATACTGTAAACAACTTTAATAATTGATTATTACATTATAGTAGAACCTTGTAACTTTTGATTTTTCATTATAAATAGTTTACAGTTTAATAGGTTTAATATATTGGTAGGTTTCCTTATATTTTTACTATTTTATATATTGACATTAAAATATATATTTGATATAATTCATCTGTAGTTCAAGTGAAACTCCGTTTAAGATGTGGTTATCTTAAACATTTGGAAACACTAAAAAAGGTAAGGTTTTATAGCCTTGCCTTTTTTTATGATGGGTGGTATCTGAAAGTAGGCAATAAAGGGAGTGTTCTCATAAGGAGGAACACTTGAACACAAGATTAGCAATATTGCTACTAATATGTTTAGTTCTTGCAACTAAATTATATTAGGTATTAAAAGATGGAAACTAAACCACTCCATCTTTTTTATTACTTAAAAAAGTATCCATTTATTGAAATAAAATTAATATTTGAAATGTTACTTTTAGTTTATAGTATATGATCCATTTTATTTTTCTTTATTTCTAGATAATCTTTATTTTGTTTTGTTTCGCCAATTCAAATAATAACCGCAATTTTTCAGAAAGTAGAATAGAAGTGTAACTGAACATAAATATGTTATTCTTTTAAGTTCTTATTAATTGATATTTAAATCAGTATGGGTTTTTCTTCTATAATCTTTGCATCAAGTATATCATCAATTTTATCTAATCCTATTTGACCACTTTTGTAGTGGTTTACAGATAAGTTCTTTATACTCATACAAAGTCAGATAATAACTCAATATAGATATGAGACCCCGATAATGCAATAATATAAAATTGAACTTAATATGATATTGCATTTTCCTTAAACTTACCTGATGTACATAATGCAAATTCTCTACATTTTTAAGTTCTGTTTTGTTATACTTCTGATTCAATAGTTGGTAATTTGATTTGTTGATTGTATTTGTAAAGGAGAAGGGGAAAACAATAAAAAAGTAAATGACTTTACTATTTTATGTTTGAGTACAGGGTCAGCCTTTTTAGAAAGGATATAACAATGCAGACGACAATCAAAATTGTTATAATTTTACTGCTTCTAGCAGAAAAGTTATTCTAAAAACAGACTAGGGGAGTATCAGCTCCTCTTTTTGTCCCAACTATTGGTAATATTATACTGTTTTTTTCTTTTAATTACAAGTCTTAATTTTAATCAACAGCAATTCTAATTGTTTAAATCTCACATAATATAAAAATTAAATTCCTAAGTAATTCCAAAATATTATCTCAAATATTAGATATATTTATAATTTAAAGAAAATATTGAAAAATTACCTGATATTAGAGAAAATAAAAGTAAAGGTATAAGTAATATGACAACTATCTTTGGTGTGGAAATTGCGGTTATTGTTTGAATTAGCGTTCTAATGATTGATACCTTCGCCTTTATATCTTTTAGCCCTTATTTAAAAAGATTTGTTGGACTATTTTTTAGTTTTTGTACTTCAGCACCTATATCATCTTGTCTCATAAAATGCTCACCTATTAAAAAAGCATCAGCCCCAGCTTCACTTAGTCTTTTGATAGTTTGTGTATCACTTACACCACTTTCTGCTACTATTATTTTTCCATTTGGTATCATCGGTATTAGTTTGTCACACAGATTCATATCCATCTGAAATGTATCTAAATTTCTATGGTTTATCCCTATTATATTTGTGCCACAAGCCATAGCTTTTTTCAGGTCCTCAACATCATGTATCTCTACTAAAACTTCAAGCCCCATATGTATAGCATAATCATATAACTCTTGTAGCTCTTTTTTTGCTAAAGCTTTAGCAATCAATAAAATAAAATCAGCACCATAAACCAAAGCTTCAACAATTTGATATTTATCAACAATAAAATCTTTTCTTAAAAGAGGTGTATTTACATATCTTCTTATCCCTGTTAGATATTCTAAATTTCCCTTAAAGTAGTGTGGTTCAGTTAGTACAGATATTGCATTTGCACCATTTTGACTATAAATTTGAGCTATTTTTAAAGGATCAAAATCCTCTCTAATGATACCTTTGCTAGGGCTTGCTTTTTTTACTTCTGTAATTAATCTAATAGGCTCATCTAGTGTAGCTGTTAGATATTCTTTTACATCTCTAGGTGGAAATGGATTATAAGCCAAGCTTCTTCCTAGCCAATCTACTGAGTACTCTTTTTTTCTTTTTTCTAAATCATATTTTGTTTTTTCTATAATCTCATCTAATATCATATTTTATTTTTTCCTTTTGCAATTATTAATTTTATTCCAGTGCATATTTAATTCTTGATCTTTTAATCCTGTTTTATCTATAACATTTTTCATAACTTTTAAAGCCTCATCACATCTACCAAGCTTATAATATCCCCATGCAAGTGTATCTAAGTATGCGATATTATTAGGTGCTGTTTTCAAAGCTTGTTTTACCAAACTAACACCTTTTTTTATATTTATATCATAATCAATCAATAGATAAGCATAGTAGTTTTGATAGCTTGCATTGTTTATACCACTACTTAAAGCTAAATCAAAATTAGCAATCACATGCTTCATAACATCTTTTTTATCATCAGCTAATTCAAATTCAATCATAGCAATTCTACCTAAAAGTTCAGGATTTCTACTTTTTTTATATAATTTTCTTGTTAGATTTAATGCCTGTTTTAATTGACCATTTTGATAATATAAGTTTAATAACTTAATTTTATCTGTTTTATTATCTTCTAAAAATTTAATTGCTTTATTGATATCTTTTTTTTCTAAAAGCGAAATAATAATATTTTCTATTAGTAATACTGTTTTTTTTAATTCTGGATTTTTTTTGTACATAATATGCATTTTTTTTAAAATAGATAGCATACCGTTTATATTACCTTGTTCTTGATATATCAACATCAATCTATCACAAATACTAGAGCTACAAGATTTTGTTTGTAGATATGTTTCAAGATAAGCTAGTGCAACATCTTTTTTATTTAAGTATGTATATAAAATAGTTGTTAGCTTGATAAGAGTTTCTTCATTTTTATCTAAAGCATAAGCACTTTCATAATATTTTACCGAATTTTTAAAATCTTTTTGTGCATAATATACATTTGCAACTATCTCATAATTTTGTGAATTTGAAAACTCTGTTAATAATTTAAGTGCATTTCGTAAAGCAGTATCTAAATTATTTTGACTAATTTGTGAGATGATTAGTTGTTTTATATAGTACTCTTTTTGTTTAGGAAATTTTTTTATAGCCTTTATAGATAAATTTTCCATTTTTTTATAGTTTTTAATTTCAAAATTCAAAGCAATTGTTTTTTTTAAATAGTTTGTATTATTTGTTAAATTAAATAACTCTTCATAATAAATACTACTTTTTTTATATTGTGATTGGTTTTGTGAATCATTCGCTAACAAAACCAATAAATCCTCTTTTTGATTTGATAAGTTTGATGAAGGTTGTTTTGCACAACCTAATGTAATTGATAATAAAATAAAAATAAAACCTAATCTACTATAGCTGGACACTCTTTTTTTACCTCTTCTATTTTATTTTTAAAATAATCCCAAAAAGGGAAAGTACGACATTGTTTTGGTCTTGCTTCATATATGCTACATTGTTTTTTATCCATATCAAAAAATATACAAGCATAATTATTTTTAGATATCTGTTTTTCATTGATTGAGTATTGATAGCCAAGTTTAAATAAGTATTTCATTTTTAACTCTTCAATAGTTATATTTAGATGTTTTGAGAGTCTTAAAATCTCCTCTTTATTGATCCAAATATATCCTGACTCGCCAATGCAACAATTCCCATCACAACTTGAACAAATAGTTTCATCAAATTTATAATTGTACTCTTTATGTTCTAGCATAATTGTCAATATATCCTTATTTAAATTTTTAAATCAGATTATATCTTATACTTGCTTAACTAAATAAAGACCAATTCTTAAATAATTTTTTTTATTGATTTAATTTACCTATATTATAAAGTGCTTTTGATACAATACAAAAAATAAAAACAGATAAAATAATGGAGAAGAGTATGAGATTTAAATTTATATTATTTTTGATGATAATCCAAGGAGTATTAATGGCTAAGAATAGTTTACCAAAATATCATGAAATGAAATTAGAAAATGGTTTGAAAATAGTTGCTATACCTATGCAAAATGATTCTAATGTAATAACAACAGATATATTTTATGATGTAGGTAGTAGAGATGAGATTATGGGTAAAAGTGGAATTGCACACATGCTTGAACATCTAAATTTCAAATCAACAAAAAACTTAAAAGCAGGGGAGTTTGATGAGATAGTAAAAGGTTTTGGTGGAGTAAATAATGCTTCAACTGGATTTGATTATACACATTATTACATTAAATCAAGTGCACAAAATCTTGATAAGTCACTAGAGTTATATGCTGATTTGATGGAAAACTTGACCTTAAAAGATGAAGAGTTTCAGCCAGAAAGAGATGTTGTATCAGAAGAGAGAAGATGGAGAACTGATAATTCACCTATGGGTTATTTATATTTTAAATTATTTAATAATACATATACATATCATCCTTATCATTGGACCCCAATTGGATTTATGTCAGATATTCAAAACTGGGATATAGATGATATTAGATCATTTCATAATAAATATTATGCACCAAATAATGCTACGGTTGTAGTTGCTGGAGATATTACAAAAGATGAAGTTTTTAAAACTGCAAAAAAATATTTTAAAAACATACAAAATAAAGTTAAGTATGAAGAGAATAAATTTTATATGAATGAGTCAAAACAAGATGGAGCAAAAAGAGTTATAGTTCACAAAGACTCACAAGTTCAGATGATAGCAATAAATTTTCACATACCAAACTTTAAACATAAAGATCAAGTGGCATTATCAGCACTAAGTGAGCTTTTAAGTAGTGGAAAAAGTAGTAGATTAAATGAATTATTAGTTGATAAAAAACAATTAGTAAATACTATATATGCTTATAATATGGAGTTAAAAGACCCAGGAGTGTATATGTTTTTAGCTGTATGTAATCCAGGTGTTGATGCAAAAGATGTAGAGATTGAGATATTAAATGAGATCAAAAGAATACAAAATGGCGATATAAAACAAAGTGAACTAGACAAAATAAAAATAAATACAAAATCTGATTTTATTTTTTCACTTGAAAGTTCTAGCAGTGTAGCTAGTTTATATGGTAGTTATTTATCTAGAGGTGATATTTCGCCATTGATGAGTTATGAAAAATCACTTGAAAAATTAGAAATAGAAGATATTGTAAAAGTAGCACAAAAATATTTGATAGCTAAAAATTCAACAACATTAATATTAAAAAGTGATGATTAAAGTTTAAAATCCCTAATTAATTAATACCAAATCAATAAAACAGCCATAAACCGCTATAATTAGGTATATCAAAGAGAAAAATAGCACTTTAAATCTTTCACCAAATAGGTGCAAATTTTTCTCCAAAACGAATAGGT
>JAYEJC010000159.1:0-15172 GCA_034660335.1 Campylobacterota bacterium | reverse complement strand
TAGAGTGATAGACTTGTGACATTTTATAAATCCTTATTTGCTGTAAGATTTTATTATTATGTTATCAAGCTATCGCTTTTATACTTATAAAACTAGGCGACCATAACGTGGTGAAACTGGACAATATACCTTAATAAATTTATATAGAATTATACCTTTATTTATATTATAAAATTAATTTTTATAGCTATCATAAATATTTTATTCTAAAATAAACTGTGAATATTTTGTTTTTTCTTCACCAAGCTTAAATATAAACTCGCCATTTGCATCTAAACCTTGATGATTAATATTATAAATACATTGAATATAACTTACTGACTCATTATAATCAAACTTTTCATAATTAAAACTATCTTTTACCAATACAATTTTATCATCTTTTGTCTCATTTATATACTCATCTAAAAAAAACTCAAGTTGTTTTTTGTTTTTTATTGGATTATTGATATTGTATTTTTTTAATAACTCAATAAAATCATAACTATATGATATATTTTCTACTATAGTTTCACCACATAAGTTGAGTAGATCTTCTTGTGTATTTATTTTTGATAATAAACATCCATTTTGAAAATAATTATCTAGCATAATACTAATATTTATATCACCATACTCAAAAGGTATCCCTATACTAGCTACCTCTATAAGCTCATCAATATTATCATTGTATTTAGAGGTCAAACCTAGTACCTCCTCTTCAATATTGTTTTTTGTAAGTTTTAATTGTGTTAAAGAGCTATTTAGACTACTTTGATCAATAAACTGCTCACTATCACTTAAGTTTTTTAAAATAATTAGCGATATTGATGATATAAAAAAAAGTGTTATAAGTAAAGCTATACCCTTTTGTTTCATCCAGTACTACCCCAAACTCATACTAAATATAGGTAATAACATAGCAACAACAATAAATCCAATAAGTCCACCAACGATAAGCATAAACATTGGTTCTAAAAGAGTCAAAAATAGTCCTATTTTATCTTTGTTTTGTGTTGAGTATAGCTCTGCTAGATTTTGTAATATTTGACTTAATTTACTTGTCTCTTCCCCAATAGCAACTGCTTGAATAAATGCAATATCAATTTTATAAATAGAACTGTTATCTAAAATCTTAGATAACCTTTCACCCTCAACAACTTTTGTACTAGCATCACTAAATAGCTTTTTGATTACACTATTTTTTAAAATATTACTACCTAATTTAAACGACTGAACAACAGGGACACCTGATTTTATAAGTATTGCATTCATATAAGAAAATCTACTTAATTCTCCTATTTCAATCAACCTACCTATAAATGGTAATTTCAAGCATATACTATCGATACTATATTTGAATTTTGGATATTTTTTTATACAAAATAAAAAAGATAAAATAGCAACTACCGAACCTATTAAAATAAGCAAATAATAGTTATTTACAAAATCTCCAGCATCTATAACAAACTGTGTCATAGGGGGTAATGCTTGATCATTTTGTTCAAATATTGCTGTTATTTTTGGTACAATAAAACTCAACATAAATCCAACCATAAAAATAGAAACAACTATTATAAACATAGGATATGCCAAAGCTGAACTTATTTGTTTATTTAAAGTATCTTGCTCTTTTAAATAATCAGCAAGTTCTATTAGCACTGATTCTAATATCCCACCATCCTCACTTATTTTTATAGATTGCAAATAAAATTCTGGTAGCTGAACAACCTCTTGCATCTCTAAAGATGTAAAAAAATTCTTACCCTCATCTAAATATGTAACTAGTGAAGTAAAAAAGGGATTTAATCTTTTATCGTTTTTATATCTTTCATTTATTAGTTTTATCGCGTTTAATAGAGAAATGCCAGATTTTAAATATATACTAAGATCTCTACTGATTGTTGATAAAACTTGTGGTTTTAGTTTTAATTTTCTTTTAAATGATAATTTATGAAATATACTTACACTATCTTCTTCTAAGCTCTTATATATAATATTTTTATGTTTTAGCTGTGCCTTAGCATTTTGTATTGTTGAAGACTCTATTTTGCCTTTTACTTTAATACCACTTTTATCAAATCCACTATACTTAAAAAGCATCTTTTACCTCTTGTATATTATTTTTTATCAAATCTTCAAAATCAGATAAATAGTTTAATTTAATTGGTCTAAGATATAGATTATTAAAAACTAACACTTCACCATTTTTTTCAATTATCAATTCATCACATTGTCTATTTTTTTTACAAGTAAACTCAAAAAATATTTCATATCTTTGTAGTTTTTCTAAATCCAAATCCAAAAACTCAATAGTCTCTAAATCCCTACTATATTTATATACTACTGGTTCAGTTATAAATAGATTGTCTATTCTCTTCTCTTGAGGAATACTCTCTTCATCTAAAAAAACAAAACAGTTCAAATCATCTTTTATACATTTAATTGTGATATTATCATTAAAATCATACTCTAATAGTTTTTCTTTTAAATTAATAAGTGTTATATTGCTTGGATTATTTTGATTTGTAGAATTAAAGCTATTTATGGCAAATAGATATATAATAGAGATCAAAATAATAGATATAATGATCTCAAAAAGTGTAAAAGATTTTTTATACACTTTAGACACTAATTTTATTTAGTACCACATTTAGAATAAAGTATATCGTCATCTCCACCCTCTTTTTTATTAGGACCAAATGATATAATCTCAAAGCTTTCATCATTGTTTACATATATATAATTATTTCCCCAACTATCTTTTGGTTGTTTATTATCTTCAAAATATTTTTTTTCTACTAATAAAGTTAGACCCTCTTCTGTTGATGGATAAGTAGAATTATCTATTTTGTACATTTTTACAGCTTGGGCTATACTTTTCATCTGTACACATACTATTTTCTTTTTTGCATCTTCACTCTTTCCTGTTAAGCTTGGCAATACAAAAGAAGCTAAAAGCCCTAAAATAATAATAACTACCATCAACTCCATTAAAGAAAATGCTTTTTTGAGTTTTGTTTTTTTTATTATCTTGTTTTGATTTAATTGTTCCATATTTTTACCTTAATTTTTTTATTGTTTTATTGTTTATTTTATATATAGTTGAAGATTTTTGTTCATCAAATCCACAACTATCATATAAAATAACATCTGCATTAGCTATTGCAAAATCAAAATCAAAATTATGTTTAGTAAGATTTGCAGATGTAGAATACAAACACTTAAATTTTTTAATAAATTTATGATGTTTTGAATCTTTGCAAACAACTCTAAAACTCAATCCATTAGAATAGATAAATGTTGTTTCTTTAGCTCTTCTTACTAAATTTTTTTGATTATTTGGTACTCTTGTTTTATTTTTTAATGTAGCAAAACTATCAACTACTTGTAAAATTTTTTGAGATAAATCTCTTTTTTTTATTTTTGAAAGTTTTATATCATCACTAGATAAAAAACCAACAGTAGTGTCAGTTTGTGTTAAATAAACTAAACTACTGTTCATAAAAAGTTACTTCAAGAAGTCTTGTATTGATTTTGGTGATAATCCACTTTTATCAACAGATCCAGCAATAGCCTCTACAGAAGCTAAAGCCCCTGCTACTGTAGTAACATATGGAATATTCATTCTTAATACTGTTCTTCTTATTTGAGCTCCATCATCTTTACTAGAAGCTTCACCATCACTTGTATTTATAGCCATTACAACCTCTTCATTCATAAGATTATCTGTAATATTTGGTCTACCCTCACTTACTTTTAAAACTTTTTTACAAGCAACACCAGCTTTATTGATAATACTATATGTTCCACCAGTTGCAACAATATCAAATCCTAAATCAACAAGCTTTGAAGCTATAATAGAAGCAAACTCTTTATCTAAATCAGCAAGTGATATAAATACCGTACCTTTTGTTTCTGGAAGATGATTTTTTGCTGCACATTGAGCTTTTGCAAATGCTTTACCAAAATCATCACTTATACCCATAACCTCACCTGTTGATTTCATCTCAGGACCAAGAATAAGATCAGCACCACTTAGTTTATTAAATGGAAAAACAGCCTCTTTAACTGCGACATGATCTTTTAGCATTGGTGTTAAAAGATTTGATTTAGTTGATGTTTGAACTATTTTTTCATCTTTATCATAAACTTTAATTGCATCTCTTAATGACTCACCCCACATAACTCTTGTTGCAACTTTTGCAAGTGGTATACCTGTAGCTTTTGATACAAATGGTACAGTTCTTGAAGCTCGTGGATTTACCTCTATTAGATAAATTTTACCTTGATGAATAGCATATTGAGTATTCATAAGACCTTTTACGCCCAACTCAAGTGCCATAGTTTTTGTTTTTTCTTCAACCTCTTTTAGAAGTTCATCATCTAAAGATATAGGAGGTAAACTACAAGCACTATCCCCTGAATGTATACCAGCTTCCTCTATATGTTGCATAATTCCACCTACATATACATCAGTACCATCAGTAATACAATCAACATCAAGCTCAATAGCTCTATCTAAAAATTTATCAATAAGAACAGGTGCATCATTTGATACACTCACCGCTTCAGCCATATATTCTGTAAGTTCAGTATCACTATAAACTATTTTCATACCTCTTCCACCAAGTACAAAAGATGGTCTTACAAGTACTGGATATGTTACTCTATTTGCAATTTGAAGTGCTTCATCTAAAGTAACTGCTGTACCATTATCAGGTTGTAAAAGTCCTGCTTTTTCCACAAAAGTAGAAAATTTTTCTCTATCCTCAGCCAAATCAATAACAGCAGCTGTAGTACCAATAATCTTACCACCCATATCATGAATAGCATTTGCAAGTTTTAAAGGAGTTTGTCCACCAAAATGCACTATAATACCATCTGGATTTTCTGTTTCTATTACAGATCTTACATGTTCAAAATCAATTGGTTCAAAATATAATACATCTGAAGTATCATAATCTGTACTTACTGTTTCTGGATTACAGTTGTACATAATAGTCTCTACACCCATCTCATTTAGTGCAAAACTTGCATGACAACAGCAATAATCAAACTCAATACCCTGACCAATTCTATTTGGTCCACCACCTATAATTAAAACTTTTTTCTTGCCATTAGTATCTTTTTTTATCTCAGGAATGATTGATACATTTGTTGTAGAGTATAAATAAGGTGTTAGTGCTTTAAATTCAGCTGCACAAGTATCTACTTCATTGTATTCTAAGTTTATAGAATGTTTTTTTCTTGCAGCATAAACATCATTTTCATGTACACCTATCAAACTAGCTATCATAGCATCACTAAAACCAAATGATTTTGTTATTCTTAAACCAACACCATCCTCTAAGTGTTTGACCCCTGCACCTTTAATAATCAATTCTCTTTGGTAAATATCTCTAAATTGTGATAAAAACCATGGATCAACATTACATAGTTCAAATAATTCATCATCACTTAAACCAGCTCTATATCCATCCATAAGATATAAATATCTATTTTCGTTTGGTCTTCTAATCTCTTTTTTAATCAGATCCAAATCTGTACTTAGTGAATTAAATCCAGTTAATCCTGTTTCTAAACTACATAGTGCTTTTTGTATAGATTCTTTAAATGTTCTACCCATAGACATAACTTCACCAACAGATTTCATACCTGTACTTAATGTAGAGTTTGCATTTGGAAATTTTTCAAAAGTAAATCTAGGGATTTTTGTAACAACATAATCAATTACAGGTTCAAAAGAAGCAGTAGTTCCTGTGATATCGTTTTCTATCTCATCAAGTGTAAATCCAACAGCAAGAAGTGTTGCAACTTTTGCAATAGGATACCCTGTAGCTTTAGATGCAAGTGCAGATGATCTAGATACTCTTGGATTCATCTCAATTACTATCATTCTTCCTGTTTTTGGACAGATTGAGAACTGTACATTTGATCCACCTGTATCAACACCAATCTCTCTTAAAATATCAAAAGAGGCATTTCTCATATTTTGGTATTCTTTGTCTGTTAAAGTAAGTGCTGGTGCTATTGTGATACTATCACCTGTATGAACACCCATTGGATCTAGATTTTCTATAGAACACACTATGATACAGTTATCTTTATTATCTCTAATAACTTCCATCTCATATTCTTTCCATCCAAGCATAGATTCCATAATCTCTATTTCATTTATTGGACTAGCACTAATACCTTCTTGGGCTAATTTTTTAAACTCTTCCATATTGTAAGCGACACCAGAACCACCTCCAGCTAAAGTAAATGATGCACGACTAATTACAGGAAAACCTATCTCTTTTGCTTTTTCAATCGCTTCTTCTACCGTATATGCATTTGCACTTTTTGGTAGATCCATACCAATTTTTATCATAGCATCATTAAAAAGTTGTCTATCTTCACCTTTTTTAATTGCATCAGGATGAGCACCTAAAAATTCAACACCTTCTAACATACCCTTATCGTACATAGAAGTAGCTACATTTAATGCAGTTTGACCTCCCATTGTAGGCAATACAGCATCTATATTTTCATTTTTTATTATTTGGGCTATCATCTCTTCAGTGATAGGCTCAATATATGTTTTGTCAGCAAACTCTGGGTCAGTCATAATTGTAGCAGGATTAGAGTTGATTAAAACAACTCTATATCCTAACTCTTTTAATGTCTTTGTCGCTTGTGTACCAGAATAATCAAATTCACACGCTTGACCAATAACAATTGGACCAGAACCTATTAATAATATAGACTTAATATCTTCTCTTTTTGGCATTTTATACATCCTCAATATTTTCAGTAAAATTTGATGATTATACCTTGAAAATGCTTAAAATCTAATTACTTGTTATTGTTATTTTTAGCTAAAATTAGACTTTACTTAATTCATCTTTAGAACCAAAATAAATAGGTGTTTTATCATGTAGTTTTGGACTTTTTATATCCAAAATTCTATTTTCTCCATTGGTAGCTATACCATTTGCAAGTTCTATTATAAATGCTATTGGGAATGCTTCAAAAATCACTTCAAGTGTTCCATCTGGATTTGATGGTGTTGATGGTGATGAATATATACCACCTTTTTTGAATAATATTTGGTGTGTATCTAAAGCTAAAGAATCACTAAATCTTAATCTATAACCATCATTGAAAAAACCTTGAATCAACTCTTGGTGTTTTGTATCAAATTCATTTTGAATTCCAGCAGTTGAGTTGATTTTTCCTTTGTTTTCTAAAGTAAGTGAATCTTGCTGTACAAACTCCCCATGCTCATTTGAAAAGTATTTTACCCCCTCATCTTTTGAAGCAAATACAAGCTGAAATGTTGGTCCATATGTGATATAAATAGCCGCTTTTAAACTTGATGCTTCAAAATCATTTTCATAGATACCAAAAATAGTCCCCAAAGAGAAGTTTAAATCTAATAATTCAATATTATCAATCGCAACATAACTTACAAGATATTTTCCATTTTCTTTTTCTAATGCATACTCTTTTGTGTCTTTTCCAACTATTGCTTTAATACTTTTCAAAGATTTAAACTCTTGCTCTATAATTTTTGAACAATATGAATAAACATCACTGTGTATCTCCTCTTCTGTTAAATTCGCTTTAGCAAAATCGTTATAATTAACAAAAACATTTTTCTCTAAATCATTTGCAATATTTGTAATAGCATTGTATACTTCTATCATCATCTACCTTTTATTTTATATATTATGGAGTGATTATATCTAAAAATATCTTATAATAGTTTACTGTCAAAGTTTAAAGATTACATAATACTAATCATAGTAAAATAAAATAAATTTATAAAAGGTATTTAGATGTCTACAGTTATTTTATTTATTACTTATATTTTAGTCTCAATAATTTTCACTTGGAAATATGTTGATTTTATCAAACAAAAACAATGGGATATAAAAAGTGCGAAGCTTTTACTTGGAATTTTTATTGCTATTATAGGGTTACTTCTTTTATCTGTAAGGGTCGCTTTTTTAGGTGGTATTGAGCAAGGAAATAAAAATGAAATTAGCCTCACACTAATTTTAGGTTCGGTTATTATTGTGATTATTATTCTACTTTCTATATGGGTCATGCACCTTGTAAGAAAAATGAAATATATGCAAGTTACCTTCAAAATACCTATTACAGATCCATCACAAGGCTCTTTATCTGAAGAACATATGACATGTCTAGTAGATAGAGATCAAGTTTTAAATGTTCAAAAAGTATTTAAAAAAAGAGATGATTATACAGAAGAAAATTTTAAAATAATAAAATAAATCACTAAAACCAATTAAAGAATTATTCTTTATTTACTATTACATTCAACAATATAGTTCTATTTTCTAACTATTTTTAGATATAATAATGTTATGAAAAATAACATAATAGAGAAACTAAAAAATAATAATTTATTAAAAATAATAGATCAAGAGTTAGATATATATCTAGAGATACCTCATATAGCTTATATAGAGGTAAAAAAAGAGGATAGTAAAGCCCTACTTTTTACTAATGTAGTAGATAAAAAAAACAATAAAAGATTTGATGCACCTGTATTGATGAATGTTTTTTGTTCCCCTGAAGCGGTTGAGCTTTTTATAGGAGATGGTGATACTATAGCAGCTGAGATTCAAAGCTTATTGAAGATGAAACCACCACAAGGTTTTATGGACAAGATGGCTATGTTTGGAAAGCTCTTTGATCTAAAATCAGTATTTCCAAAAAAACTAAATAAAAAAGGTGAATGTCAGCAGATCATAAAGCTAGGTTCTGAAGCTAAACTAAGTGATTTACCTGTTCTTACTACATGGGAGCAAGATGGTGGACCATTTATCACTATGGGACAAGTGTACACAAAAAGCTTAGATGGAACTATGTCAAATCTAGGTATGTATAGACTTCAAGTATATGATGATCATACTTTAGGGATGCATTGGCAGATTCATAAAGACTCAAATCACTTTTTTCATGAGTATAAAAAAGCTGGAAAAAAGATGCCAGTATCTATTGGTATTGGTGGAGATCCTATGTATATTTGGTGTGGACAAGCACCCTTACCTATTGGAGTATTCGAGTTACTTTTGTATGGATTTGTAAAAAAAGAGAATGCACAAATAGTAAAATGTATCACAAATGATATCTATGTCCCACGAGATGTTGACTATGTAATAGAGGGATTTGTTGATCCATCACAAATGAGAATCGAAGGACCTTTTGGTGATCATACAGGATACTATACTCTTGAAGAGGAATACCCTTTTATGGAGATAAGTGCCATAACAAGTAAAAAAAATCCAATATTCGCAGCTACTGTTGTAGGAAAACCACTTCTTGAAGACAAGTATATGGGTCATGCAACTGAGAGAATATTTTTGCCACTTTTACAAACTACTGCTCCTGATTTATTAGACTACTATATGCCTGAAAATGGTGTATTTCATAATCTTATTTTAGGAAAAATAAAAACACTTTATCCAGGACACGCACAACAAATTATGCATGCATTTTGGGGTGTAGGTCAGATGAGTTTTGTAAAACACGCGATATTTGTAGACCAAGATGCTCCAGAGTTATCAAGTATGGATATAATACCTCATATTTTAAATAGATTTAATATAGAAGATCTACTTATCACAAAAGGGGTAGTCGATGCACTAGACCATAGTAGTAATAAATTTGCTGTTGGTGGAAAGCTTGGCATTGATTGTACTGGTGATGAGATTGATGAGTTGGGTATTGAAGTTTTAGAAGATCAACTATTATTAGAAAAAATGGAAAAAATATCATCAGATATCAAAGGACTAAAACAATACTACAAAGAGACAAAAAATCCAATAGTGATGATAAGTGTAGATAAACAAAGATCTCAAAAATACCTTTTTGAAGAGTTGAAACCACTTTTTAATCATATAAAAATTATTATAATAGTTGATGAAAAAAACAATGACTTAGAAAATCCCTATATGTTAGTATGGAGAGTTGTAAATAATATCGATAGCAATAGAGATATCTTCATAGATGGTCACACAGTAGGTGTTGATGCGACAAATAAAAACTCTCATGACAACTTCAAAAGAAGATGGCCAGATGATGTAGTATGTACCTCTAGTGTAATTGATGATTTAAGAAAACGAAATATTATAGATGTGGATGATGAGTTTATTGATTATTGGGGTATTGTATAAAGGGAAATAAGTTTTCCCTTTTTAATTAATAAAATATCTATTAATTTTTATCTATACAATTAAGATCAGAATATGCAATTTCTAGTCTAGCTATAAGTGACTGTTGTCCTGCTCTTAACCAAACTCTAGGATCATAGTATTTTTTATTTGGTTTATCATCACCATCTGGATTACCGATTTGACCTTGTAAGTAGTCGTGTTTTTGGGCTTCAAAACCTCTTACACCATCCCAAAATGCCCATTGAGTATCTGTATCAATATTCATCTTAATCACACCGTAAGAGATAGCTTCTTTGATCTCTGCTTCACTACTACCACTTCCACCATGAAATACAAAATTTACAGGTTTCTCATCTAAAGAGTGTTTTTCTGATATAAATTTTTGTGAGTTATCAAGTATTTTTGGAGTTAATACTACATTACCTGGTTTATATACACCATGAACATTTCCAAAAGATGCAGCTACTGTGAAGTTTGGACTAATTGAATTTAATCTTTCGTACGCATAATCAACCTCACTTGGTTGTGTGTATAATAAAGCATTATCAATATCAGAATTATCAACACCATCCTCTTCACCACCTGTAATACCAAGCTCAATCTCTATCATCATATCAAGCTTTGACATTTTTTCAAAATACTCAACACAAGTATCAAGATTTTCCTCTATTGGCTCTTCACTTAAATCCAACATATGAGAAGAATAAAGTGGTCTTCCTGTTTCTTTAAAATGTTTTTCGCTAGCTTCTAAAAGCAAATCTATCCAAGGAAGTAATTTTCTAGCTGCATGATCTGTGTGTAAAACTACAGGTACTCCATAAGCTTCTGCCATCATATGAATATGCTTAGCTCCACTTATAGCTCCTAGTGCTGATGCATTTTTAGCCTTACAACCTTTACCTGCAAAAAAAGTAGAACCACCATTAGAAAACTGTAATATAATAGGTGAATTTACTTTTGCTGCTGCTTCTAGTACACCATTTATTGATTCTGTATTTACTATATTTACTGCTGGTATTGCAAAGTTATTTGCTTTTGCATAATCAAATAATTTTTTTGTTTCACTTCCTGTTAATACACCTGTGTTCACTACATCTAATACTGCCATCTATATTCTCCTATTATTTATATTCTATTTTTGCTTTTGTTTTAAGTTTTTGTGCTTCTGTTTTAATCATATCATAAAATACTTTTTGAGAGTATTCTTGTGTAATTTTATTTTTTACTGAATCAAATGATTGTGTTGTAGAATTTTTTTTATCATCTAAATAGATTATATGATATCCAAATTGTGTTTTAACAGCTTTTTTAGTAAATTCACCTTTTGCTAACTTATCAGCAGAATCACTAAACTCTGGTACCATTCTATCTTTTGTAAACCATCCTAGCTCACCACCATTTACACCTGATGGTCCTGTTGATTTATCTTTTGCTAGTTGAGTAAATGTTTGTTTTATATTTTTTGAAACTTCAAGTTTTTTGATTAACTCTTTTGCTTCTTGTTCTGTTTTTACTAAAATATGACTTGCTTTTAATTGTGCTTTTGCTATATATTTTGATCTATTTTGATTATAAAAAGTTTTTAAATCTTTTTCATCAATTTTAATATTTTTACTTAAATCTCTCATCCATATTTGAAATGCAAGTGTTTGCTTTAATTTATTTAACTCATTTTTATACTCATCTGTATTTACAATATTTGATTTCATCGCTTTTTGAGATAAAAGTTTTTGCTCTATTAAGCTATCTAAAACTTGTTTTTGTTGTTCTTTAGGGATTGATTCAAATTTTAAATTTGGATTTCTAAGTATTACTGCAATATCAGATGAAGTGATTTCATCTCCATTAACAGTAGCATATACTTTATTATCAAGAGCAAATGTACTACTTGCTATTACTAAACTTGCTACAAAACTAAGTGCTGTTTTTTTCATTTATTTACCTCTATATTTTTTTGTTATTATATCCAAAAAATGTTTATATTAGATAAATTTGCAAATTTAACTTAAAAACTCTTTAAATTTATCAATTTTTATGATATAATCCCAGACTTAAAAACAAGACTTAAATAAAACTTAAGTTCATAAAGGTAAATAAATATGAGAATTTTAATAGTAGAAGATGAAAGCACATTAAACAGAACACTACAAGAGGGTCTTCAAGATTTTGGTTATCAAGTTGATATTGCTGAAAATTTCAAAGATGCAGAATACTTTATAGAGATTAGAAACTATGACTTAGTATTGACAGACTGGATGTTACCTGATGGTGATGGCTTAGAATTAACTAAAATTGTAAAAAATAGAAGTGGAAGAACTTCAGTAGTTATAGTAAGTGCAAGAGATGACAAAGAGAGTGAAATAAAAGCACTTAAAACTGGGGCTGATGATTATATTAAAAAGCCATTTGATTTTGATATTCTTTTAGCTAGAATTGAATGTAGATTAAGATTTGGTGGTACAAATATAATACAAATTGAAAACTTAGCAATAAATCCAGATGAAGAAAAAATCATGTATGATGGAGTAGATATAGAACTAAAAGGTAAACCTTTTGAAGTACTAACTCACTTAGCTAGACATAGAGCTCAAATAGTTTCAAAAGAACAATTACTAGATGCTATCTGGGAAGAACCAGAATTAGTAACACCAAATGTTATTGAAGTTGCTATTAATCAAATTAGACAAAAAATGGACAAACCACTTAATATTGCAACAATTGAAACAATAAGAAGAAGAGGATACAGATTTTGTTATCCACCAAAATCTGACTCAGAAAGTTAAAAAATGAGTAAAACAAGCATATATAAGGAGTTTTCAAAAAAACTTATATTTGCTACCTCTTTTTTTGTTGTTGTATTATCATTTATATTTTATGGTTTTACAAAAGCAACAATATATGAAGAGATATCAGAAGAGTTACTAAAAGATGCAAAGCTTTTAGTAACAGCAAAAAACACTTCACAAGCAAGACAAGAACACCTAAAAGTATTAATCAATAGTGATACTAAGATTGAGATTATTGAATCAAATAATATAAATAAAATAACTTTTAGAAAATTCACAAAAAACAACAATCATTATATGGAACTACTTTATCCAATCGATACAAAGAATTATGAATTCTTAAAAATGACTAAAAATATAAATGCATCACATAAAATGTTAAATAAAATATTTAGTAATTTATTATTTTTAGATATTGGTGGATTGATTCTTATAATTATATATGCACTTGCTATGTCAAAAACTCTTTTAATACCTATCATTAGGATTACAAGAAAATTGTCAAATATGAATGAAAACTCCTTAACTCAAATCGATACAAAGTTATTACCACAAGAGTTTCAGCCTTTAGCTAACTCTATAAATACACTTACAACAAGAATAGAAGGATATGTAAAATATCAAAAAGAACTTTTTATAGGTGCTGCACATGAGCTAAAAACACCACTTGCAGTTATGAAACTAAAAAGTCAAGTCACACTTAGAAAACAAAGAGATATAGAAAAATATGAAGATGTTTTAAAGCTACATATAGATGAGATAGATGCTATGAATCAAATGATATCATCTATATTAGATATGGGTAGACAAGAGGGTGCACAGTTTGAAAAACCTGTTGAATTAGATATCATTGATTATCTTCGTAAAAAAACAGAAAGCTTTGTACTTTTAGCTAAAGAGAAAGATATAGAATTACAATTCCAAACAGATGTTGAAGATTTTATTACTATTATTCAACCAACACTTCTAACTCAAATAATTCAGAATTTTGTACAAAATGCTATAAAATTCACTCCAAATGGAAAATCAATATCAATTCAAACTATACTAAATCAACAAGCTATGACAATTCAAGTCATAGATGAAGGTATAGGATGTGATGAAGATATAGACCTTTTTGCACCGTTTAAACGAGTAGGAAATGAAAAAGGAGCTGGTCTTGGTTTGTTTCTTGCTAAAAGTGCTGCAGATACACTAGGTGCCTCTATAAGTCTTAAAAATAGAGAAGATGGATTAAGTGGGACTATTGCATCTCTAAAACTTGACAGTAATCCAACTTGTAGTATATAAAATTAGAACTATATACTACCCTAATATGTCAAGACAAATTTTATAAAATCCAATTCTCTTAATCACTCTTCACTTTTGCCATAAGCTACTTTTTTAGAAGCTACTAATAGCTCATCTTCTTTTTGTGGCTCATAGTTTGAACTGTTTGCTATGTTTGTTTTATTTTCATTGTTGATATGATAGTTTGTACCCTCATAAAATTTATCTACAAAACCAACTATTTTATCCAAAACTCTTGGTATTATTTTTCTTTTTTTAAGATAAGTAAAATTCCCTTTTAAAGTCTTTGCTATATCATCTTTTAGTGGTACTCTTTGCTCATAGATATATTTATCTACAACATATCTTACTTTTTTACAATCTAAGTTTTCCTCTTCACAAAGCTTTTCGTATGCTTTTTCTTTTTGTGTATCCCAAAACTTTTCAAACTCTTCATCTATATCTTCACTATTTTTTATATGTAGTAAGTTTTCATTGATGAACTGTTCTATTAGTTCTCTTTTACTTCTAAGCTGAGGATTGTTATTTAAGATATTTACTATATTTTCTTTTTGTTTTTTAACTTTTTCTTCATCTTTTTCATCTTTTATTTCACCTAAAAGTTTTAGTATATAACTTACATCTATCTCATCTTTATGTATAAGTTCAAGTTCAAAGTCTACATCTTCTAAAATAGATACTTTTTCTTTGTTTTGCCCTTTTCCACTTATTAACTCTTTATTTTCTTCATATATATCGAGATATTTTGACTTGTAGTTTTCAAACTCTTGTTCACCCATTTTTAAATCAGACCACTTAAAATCAGCGAAACCATCCACTATATTTTTAGTCCTCATTATTTCTCTAAAAATTTGAACAAATTCCAAGATATACTCATCACCTTGATTTCTCAACTCATTTACATCATCTACTGTTGGTACTAAC
>JAYEJC010000158.1:0-3882 GCA_034660335.1 Campylobacterota bacterium | reverse complement strand
TCATCAAGTTGCTGTTGCTTTAAAGCTATTTCTTTCTCTTTTAACTCAAGCTCTCTTTCTTTTTGCTCTTGTGCTTGTTGTTTTTGTTTATCTTGTTGCTTTTGATACTCAATAGCTTCTTTTCTCTTTTGTTCTAACTCTGCTTGTTTTTGCTCCTTTAACTGCTCTTCTTTATGAGTAGAGTGCCATGAATGACTACAGTCATTGCATTTACATACTACAGAATATGTTGGAACACCGTCACTATCAATAGTCTCTTTTTGTTTAAATTTTGTATCAAAACTTTCACAATTGGGACACTTTGCTTTTATAGTTTTAGAAGCACTTTCTTCAAATGTCTCTTCATTAAATGAATTGTTACAATGATGGCATCTAATACTGTTTATTTTACTAATATCCCCTACATGATTGTAAAACTCAAATTCTTTATGAGTTATTTTTATATTTAATACTTTTTTCTCTTTTAAAGTTCTTGTAAATGTATTGTTTTTTTCATCGAGTGGCTCACTACAGCTAGGACATTTTGGAAGTGAATTTAATCTTTGTATCTCTTTTTGTTTAGCTAACTCTTCTTCCTCTTTTGCTATTTTTTCTCTTTGAAGTCTTTCCTCTTTTTGTTTCTCTAGCTCTTGTTGTTTTTGTAAGATTTGTTGTTGTTTTAGCTCTTCTTGTTCGGCTAAAGCCTCAGCTTCCTCTTGTTCTAATTTTTTTTGCTGGTTTATTGGATGATTTCCTAAAAACCAAGCAAGCCCAGATGTCACAAGTACAAATGCCAATCCATAAGCACCTAAAATTAATAGCGAATATATATTTCTTAAAAAAGTATCATTTATCCACTCTCCAAAAACACCTTCATAAGTATTAAAGCCTATATACCCACCAATGACCATCAAAAAAAGTCCTATTATTCTATATACAAATCCCATATTTTTCCTTTTAATTATTTCTGTAAGTTATAGTTATCTTAACATAGCTTTTGGAAACTTTACCTCTTCAATTGGTACAATATCTAAACAATTACTTTCTATGACACTATCAAATATTTTACATATTTGTGGAACTATTTTATCTATATCTTCACTCTTTATATAAAATGCACCTACATTTTGTTGTATAGAATGAAACTGTTGTTTTTTTGGCAAATCAACAGTTTTCATATAATCTTCTCTTAATTTAATTAGTTCATCTTGACATGTACAGTTATTCCAATCGCCATTAATCTGTTGGAACTTATCCATTGTCTTATAATCCCACTCTACATAAGTGTAAATTCTCTTTTTTATCGCAACTATATTTGCAATTCTTTTATCTTCACACTCTTCCCAATAAGCATTTTTGTCATTGTGATAGTTTGTACCTTTAAATATTCTATATTCATGTTTCATTTTAATTTACCTCTTCTATTTTTATTCCTAATATTTTAGATACATCTCTTAATACTTCTAGTTTTTCTATAGTCCATATTTGAGAATTTACTGCAATTTTATCATTAGATGAACTTAATTGTATTAATTCATCATCTTTCGTATAATATGTTTTCTTATTGCTATTATTGTCTTTTGCCTTTGCATCATTTTCCAGCATAACACTATTGGAACCAAATATCTTAATTATCTCTTCAATAGTTGTGCAATTATTATCATTGACATACTTCGTAATAATATTTAATGCTAATTTAGCTCGTGATAGATTATCAATATTATTAAAACTCCATTTTGTAGTATCTTTTTTATTGATATGACTTTTCTCTTCTTTATACGATTGAAAATCTGTTTCAATAAAATTCATAAAGGCTTTGATAGTGTATTTTGAATATTCAAAGATTGGTTCAATTTTACCTTTTGATTCTTCTTCTAACATATCAACTAATGATTCATAAATATCTTGAGTCCATGACAAATGAATCGATGGTATATTATTAGAATCTTTAAACTTTTTATATTCGTCTTCACATTTATGACAAGGAGTAGGTGTTAAGTAAGCAAAGCCTATGTTATTTGTATTTATAATCTCTTCCATACCCTCTATCTTTTCATTTCTGATACCCTCCAATTGTTTAATTAATTGATTTTCTGTAGCAGATTTTGTTCTTATTTTATTTTCAATACAAAGAATAAATACTAGTTTATTATCTTTAGAAATCTTAATAACAATATCAATATCATTTTTGCTACCTGAATTAATTGTAACTTTTTTTTCTAGTTCCACTTCAACTTTAAAATCTGAGTCATTTGTCAAATTTACGATATTTTCATTTAATATTAAATTTGTAAGATCATTGTTTTGATTAAGTTTTTTAAGAACTAGTTTCAACAAGTAGTCCTTTAATCCATGTTCTTTATTTGGGTCTAATAAGTAGCCTAAAAATGCACTAATATTTGGTTCTTTGATAGAACCATCACCTGATGATAATATTTTGAATATATTCACTTTACACTCTCCTTTAATTTTTTAAAAATTTCCACCATAGCCAAAGTATCTAAATGACAATACTTTAAGAGTGCTTCTTTATATTCTTTTTTCTTTTCTTTTCCCATATCCATTAACTTAGGAAATGTATTCATAGCATCTCCACCATTTTGAACTAACTTTAACTTTTTATAAGCATCTGCCATATGTGGAGCCATTAGTGGCATCACAAGTTTTATAGAATATTTACCTTTAAAAGTATAATCATAATAATCTTTACTTCTAAAAGGTTCTGCTAAATCAACTATATTTTCATTTATGTTTAATAATTCTTTTTCATACTGTGGAAAATCTCTTGCAAGTTCCTTGATCCTTGTTTTCTCAAAGCTTTCATTATATACAAGTACACATTTACCACTTGGAATATCAGCTATCATATGCTTTATAAACTCTTCTCTTGGATCAGTTCCTTCTTTAGCTAAAAATTCTTTGTGTTCTAGTGGTTTATTTTCATACTCTATATGAAGCGAATACTGAAAACAAATTTGCTGATATGGTTTTTGATTTTGCAATTGTGGGATTGCATAAAACCCAAGTCCTGCAAGCCCTGCATACTTTGAAATTTTAATTGCAACTTGCTTAGCTTCTAGCTTTTTACCATTTGCTAAAAGTTTTGCAAACTCTGGATAGATAGCTTGATATATAGGGTCTGTAAGTTTAGCTATGATACCTGCAATCTCTTTTGCTATACGGTATATACCTACAACTTCTGCACCATATAGCTTACCTAGTACAACTATATCTAACTGTCTTGATACCATTCTTACTGCTACATCAAAATTATTATAAACTATAAATGAAAATATTTTCAACTCTTTTATAAGTTTATGATTTATAGTTTCACTTACAATATCTTTTATATTATATCCATTGTTATTTAAAATCTGTTTTGAATAGTACAACTTCATAGCAAATGCTATAAACTGTGAAAATATAGTAGCATATATAAAGTTTTCAAAAGTTGGATTTGTCAAGGTGATGATACCAAAAAATATAAACTTTATGATAGCTACATACACCAAAATCTTAGACTGTATCTTAAACTCATCAAAAAGTCTAAATATACCTGTAGATATTTCAAAAACTCTAAATAAAATAGAGATAGCCATGATAGTTACTAAGCCTGTATATTCTATAGGGATATTAAAAAAACTCACAAACATATCAACAGAAAAAAATGCCACTATAAAAGCAATACTTAAAGAGAAAAAATCTATCAAAAAACTATACTTTAAAAGCATTATAAGATTATGCTCTTCATTTCGTACTTGAAAATATGTAGCATACTTTTTGATACTCCACCCCATAAATGAGGTGGATTCTTCTTCCATAACCTAACTGGCTATTTGATGAGAAGCATTATTGCCGTGTATCCCACGGTCAAGTATGTTTAGTGAAGCATTTACATCTGCA
>JAYEJC010000157.1:0-35278 GCA_034660335.1 Campylobacterota bacterium | reverse complement strand
CACCAGCGTTAGCTGTATCTGCACAATGGATAAACGGACTATGTCTATCTATTAAATCTTTTTTTGCTTCTCTTTCAACTGTGTCGATATCTACATATTTATTAATTTTTGGCATTTTAAATTCCTTGTTTTTTAAGTTGTAAGATTATACATAAACTAACATTAATAAAAGAGATAAAATTTGTCTTTAATGAATTATTTTAAGTTTGTAGTAATAATTAGTTACTTAATATGGGATTATATTATACTACTTGTTATTTTTCATCTCTAATATAAGTGTTTTTAACTCTTTTATCTCATTTTGTAAGTTTTCTATATTTACTTGGTTGTGATTTTCACTATTGTGTAGCTCTTCTATAATATGTGATTCATCTTCATTATTAAGCTCACCCATAGCATCAACTACAACAGCAATAATAAGATTGATCATAATAAATGTAGCAATAAGTACAAAACTAATAAAAAATATCCACGCATATGGGTGTACTTCCATTACAGGGCGTGCTATACCCATAGACCAAGACTCTAGTGTCATGATTTGAAATAAAGTATAAAATGTTTCTCCAATAGTACCAAACCATTGAGGAAAAGTCTCTCCATAAAGCTGAATAGCCATAATAGCAAAGATATAAAATAACAATGAAAGCAATGCCCCAATAGATGCCATACCAGGTATAACTTGAACAAGAGCCATAACTATTTTTTTCATCTGAGGTACTACAGTAATAAGTCGTAGAAGTCTTAAAACCCTAAGAATTCGTAGTATCTCAAATCCTGCACTTGTAGGTACTAATGAAATAGCAACAATAGTAAAATCAAATAAACTCCATCCATCTTTGAAAAATGAGGCTCTATGAACATAAATTCTTAAAATTATCTCTATAGTAAATATAGTGATAACAAACTTATCAAACATATGTAAAATTCCACCAAAGTTATTCATAATATCTTTTGATGTTTCTAATCCCATTGTGATACCATTTATTATTATTAATCCAATAATAAAATTCTGAAAATTTTTACTTGCTATAAATTGTTCTATTTTTTTATACATCATCGTTATTTTAATTTATCTTTTTATAAAATATTTTAGTCTAATTTTAATACAGCCATGAAAGCCTCTTGAGGTACATTAACCTTACCAATTGACTTCATTCTTTTTTTACCAGCTTTTTGTTTCTCTAAAAGTTTTCTTTTTCTTGTGATATCTCCACCATAACATTTAGCAGTAACATTTTTTCCTGTAGATTTTACAGTTTCTCTTGCAATAATATCTTTTCCAATACTAGCTTGAATAGCTACTTCAAAAAGTTGTCTAGGAATTAGCTCTTTTAGTTGTTTAACAAAAACTCTTCCTCGTGATTGTGCTTTGCTTTCAGGTACAATAATACTAAGAGCATCGACAGCTTCCCCTGCAACTAACACATCAAGTTTTTTAAGATTTCCTGGTCTAAATCCTGTAACTTCATAATCAAAAGACGCGTAACCTTTTGTTGTTGATTTAAGCTTATCATAAAAATCCATAACAATCTCATTCATAGGGATATCATACTCAAGAAGAACTCTTTTATTTATATAGTCCATCTTATTTTGAATACCTCTTTTGTTATTTAGAAGTGTAATTACATTTCCTAAAAACTCATCAGGAACTAAAACTGTAGCTTTTACATAAGGCTCAGAGATAGTTTCTATTTTATTAACTGGTGGTAACTCATAAGGGTTTTGAATCATCAGCTCTTCACCTGTAGTTGTTAAAACTTTATATACAACTGTAGGTGCTGTTGCTATTAGATCAAGGTTAAATTCTCGTTCAAGTCTCTCTTTTATCACTTCCATATGAAGCATACCTAAAAAACCTGTTCTAAATCCACTTCCTAAAGCAGCTGAAGATTCAGGTTCAAAGCTAATAGAGCTATCATTTAATTGAAGTCTCTCAAGCGCATCTCTTAAATCTTCAAATTTATCTGTATCTATTGGATAAAGTCCTGCAAATACAAATGGTTTAGCTGGTTCAAATCCATCAATTATTTCAGCCGTTGGATTCTTTGCATCTGTCATAGTATCACCTACAACAATACCTTCAGTTGTTTTAAGACCTAAAATAACAATACCAATCTCACCTGTTTGAATCTCAGAAGTTTTTTGTTTTTTTAATGGATGGGGATACATAAGATCAAGAACTTTATGCTCAACTTTTGTATTCATCATACGAAGCATTTGACCTTTTTTGATACTTCCATCATAAACTCTCACAAGTGCTAAAGCTCCCAAATAGTTATCAAACCAAGAGTCATAAATAAGTGCTTTTGTTGGTGCTTCTTCATCTCCAGATGGTGCTGGAATAGTATCAACAATAGAATCAATTAAATCTTTTACACCAACACCTGTTTTTGCTGAGATAAGATTATGTTCAGTACAATCAAGCCCAATAGCATCTTCTGTTTCTTCTAATACTCTATCTGGATCTGCAGATGGTAGATCTATTTTATTTACAACAGGCATAAGTGTAAGGTCATTTTCCATAGCAATATATACATTTGCAATGGTTTGTGCCTCAACACCTTGAGTAGAATCAACTATAAGTAAAGCACCCTCTGATGATGCTAAAGAACGACTAACTTCATACGAAAAATCAACATGCCCTGGGGTATCAATAAGGTTTAATACATAATGCTCACCATCTTTTACATAGTCAAGTCGTACTGACTGTGCTTTTATAGTGATACCTCTTTCCTGCTCGATATCCATTGTATCCATAACTTGTGCTGACATATCTCTATTGGCTACACTACCACACTCTTGTATAATTCTATCTGCTAGGGTACTTTTACCATGATCTATATGTGCTATGATACTAAAATTTCTTATTTTACTTTGCAATTTAATTCCTATTTTGGTATATAATTATCGCGATTTTATCTAAAAATCACTTTATATCTTATTTTAATCTATGTGCAAATGTATATAACACTGGCAAATAGATTAGATTTAGTATTGTACCCCAAGCTAGTCCAAAACCTAAAGCAATAGCAATAGGCTGAAATATAACAGCTTGACCTGTAGCAAAAAATATAAGTGAACTCATACCTATAAGTGTTGTTATAGTTGTAAGCACAATTGGTCTAAATCTTTTAGTTGCTCTTACAAAAACATCTTCTATTGTTTTTGCTTTTTTTAAGTATGTCATCATAATAATACCATCATTTATAACAACTCCAGCTAGACCCAAAGCTCCAATAATAGCAGGCATAGAAAGGTTTAAGCCTAAAAGTTTATGACCTATTAATACACCTAAAAATGAAAATGGAATAACAGACATCAATATAGCAGTCTCCCTAAAAGAGTTGAAAAGATATAACATAGACAACATAATAAGTGTGATAGCTAAACCACCAGCAGCCATCATATCTCTTCTTAGATCTTTGTTTTTAGCTGCCTCACCTTTAAGTACTATTTTAATTCCACTATCTTTTAACTCTTTAAGCATTGGCTCTATTTTATCTAATACTTCACTTGCTGTTATAACTTTTGCATCAACATTTGCATATAGATAAAAATTCTTTTCACCATTATCTTTTGTTAATTGTTCAAATGATTTTTTAATAGTAAAATCACATATCTCATCTAAAGCTATATATCTACCATCTTTTAAAGGTATTGGAGTAGTTCTAAACTCTTCAAAATTATCTTTGTTTAGTGATTCTATTTTTATATCTAACATCTCTTTTGCATCAAATGAGATTGATTTTTTCTTTGATAGATATAGATTTGATAGATAAGAACCAACACTAGACTCAGTCACACCTAGTTGTTCACCATAGCTATTAACCTTGAGTTTTATCTCATCTATACCAAATTTCACACTATGTGCTACTGATTTTATACCACTCATTTTCTCAATCTCTTTTGTTAGATTTTCCATGGCATCTGTTATTTTCTTGTCATCATGAGAGACAAGTCCTATTTTTATATCTGCTTTTATAGGTCCAACTTTTCTCTCAAGAACACTAAGATCTATCAAAGAGAAATCTTTTTTATAATTATTTTTCACTAAAAAGCTTTTTAGTTCATTTGATATATCTTGAGATTTCATTGTTCTTGTTCTTTGGCTTGTATCGTAATATACACTTAAATAAGGGGTGATATATCTATCCAAGAAATTACTAGCTTCAAGCTTATTTAACTCTATAGTCATATACATAACATAAGGGAAACTTTCACTATTACTTCCACTATCTCTTCTAAATCCAGCAACAGAATCTATACTTTTTATATGAAATTTCTCTTTATTTTTAATAATATCCTGCTCTATCTTTTTTACAATTTTAAATGATTCTTCTAAAGATGTATTTGGATTTGCTTTTATTGATATTTTTATATCATCTGCATCAAAAGATGGAAACATCTGAAATTTTGAAGTTTTTATCATCATAAAAGTACCTATTGGTACAAGTACAATAAATATAGCTAAAAATGTTTTTTTCCAATTCATAAAAAAATGTATAATAGCATTGTATGATCTATTTAATAGTGACCAATCTGTAACTTTAGCACCAACTTTTAAAGTGTGTGCTGCATGTATTGGTAAAAATACAAAAGACTCAATAAGTGAAGCTACCACAAGAGCAGATAAAGCTATAGGAATTAGCTTCATAACCTCACCCATAGTACCACTAATCATAAGTGCAGGCAAAAATGCAAACAGTGTAGTAACACTTGCTATTGTCACTGGTTTTACCATCTCATTAGCACCTTGTATAGCTGCCTCTTTTGGTTCCATTCCATCTTCTATATGTTGTTGTATATTTTCACTTACAACAATAGCATCATCTACTACTATACCAATAGCTATTAACACACCAACCAATGATATAAGATTTATACTATATCCAAATAGATACATATAAACAGCTGCAATCACAAAAGATGTAGGTATCCCTAAAAATATAATAAAAGACATTCTAGCATTGATAAGCAACCATACTAAAAGTACAATTAGTATGATTCCTAATGTTATATTAGATCCAACAATATCAAGTCTTTCTTTTATCCTTTCACTATTATCATCACTAATACTTATATCTATTTTTTGATTTTGAGTTTTTACTTTTTCTATTAGTTTTTTAATATTTTCTGATATTGCCATTGCATTTGCAGTTTCAGACTGTTTTACAGCTAAAGATAAAGCATTTTTTCCATTAAAAGAGTATAGCGTTGCTGAGTCCTCATATCTTTTTTTAATCACTGCAATATCTTTTAAATATATACTACCATTTGATAGTTTTATTAAAGTTTTTGCTAACTCTTGTGAAGATTTTGCTCCATTGTATGTGGATATATAGTAGTGCTTATCTGGACTCTCTATTTTTCCAACAGGAAATATATAAGATAGTGTCCCTATTGTATCAAAAAGTTCTGATTTGTTTATACCGTAAGCATCAAGCTTCTTATCATCTAAAAGTATCTCATAGTATTTATCACTATCACCAAAAATAGTGACATCACTCACTCCATTTACTGCTAAAATTTTACTTTTAAAATTATCAGCAAATATCTTCATCTGATCTACAGATATATCATTTGAAGTTAATGATATATCAATAAGATCTTTGGCTCTTTCCATAACATTGACACTAGGTTCATCCATATCACTTGGTAGATCCCCTTTAGTTAAAGATACAGCATCTTTAACTTTGTTTGCCATATTGTATCTATCTTTACCTTTTGCAAGCTCTAACACAATTGTAAATTTACCTGGGCTTATCACCGTTGTTACATCAGTTACACCCTCTAGTGATTTTACATTGTCTTCTATTTGTGTTACTGCCATTTTATCAAGAATATCAACACTAGCTCCAGTATATGCACCACGAATAGATATCATATCCATATCAAATGTTGGAAATATCTCTTTTGGCATTTTAATATATGACCAAATACCAATAGCAAAAACTAACACAAACAGAACATAATTCATCCTTGCATTATTAACAAAAAACCTTAAAAACTTTTCAAACATTAAACTTCCCAACTAAATATTATATTGTGAACCCTATCAAGGTCATATCATCATTTCTATCATTATTTTTAACAGATGATTCATATCTATTCATATTTTCTATAAATATATCTTTTTGTAAACTCATATGCTCTTTATAATTTGACTCAATTAATTTACTAAATCTTTTTTTACCAAATGGAAAATCTTTTTCACCACCATTTTGATCTAAATACCCATCAGTAGTACAATAAAATTTCATACCATCTTCAACTTCAATGATAGTCTCTTTATATTTATAATCCATATCACACTTTTTATATCCTACTGAATATCTATTACCTTTTACTGTATGTAGTTTTCCATCTTTATCTATATAAAAAAGAGGTGTTTCTGCACCTGCAAACTTAACTATTTTTTCTTTTTTATTATAATATATAATACCACCATCCCATCCTGCATTTGATATACTATCTGGATTGTCTTGTTTTAAAAGTATTTTCATAATTTTATTAAAATACTTCATAATATAAGCAGGACTCACTTCCATATCTTTGTTATTATGTATTTGTGATACTATCTCTCTTTCTACTGATTTTACTATCATGGTCACAAACGCCCCAGGGACACCATGACCTGTACAATCTATGAAAAACAACAAACACTCATCTTTATGTCTTAGTTCATCAAAAAGCCAAATATCTCCACCAACTGTATCTTTTGGTTCCCAATAAACAAAATAATCTTTAAAATACTTTTGAAATACTTTATCATTTGGTATCAAAGCATTTTGTATCAAAGAAGCATACTCAATAGAATCTCTTGTATGTTTATGAACAAGCTCTATCTCATCTTTTGCAAGCTTTAGATTTCTTTCATTTACCACTAATTTATCTATCATACTTTGTAAACTATCTTGATATTCATAAAGTTTTTTCTCATTTTCATTCAAAATATTTACAAAATAATTTGATATTTGAGCTATAAACAATATACCTAAAATCACACTCGTTAAAGTAGTAGAACTAAAGCTTAAAAATGAATTTACAAATATTATTAAAACCAAAGAACTAATAGCAGTAATAGTACCTGTTTTTTGTCCCCCTACATAATATGCGATCATTATAGTAAAAAAATACCACATAAATCGTATTTCACTTTTTGGATATATCAACATAGTTGTAGTGAAGATTATCAAAGCAAGTGTTAAAACAATTTTTAATATTAAATTATTATAATTATCAGTTTTACGCAAAAATGAATACAACACTAAGTTTGATAATGAATAAGCAACCATTAAAGGTGTTCTATATTCTACATATTGTGTAATTCCAAAAAAATCTAAAAGAGCTAGTGATGTTGAGTATACAAAACTCAAAATAATAACAAGTCTTAGTAGTTTTAATTTTTTTTCTGAGTAACTATCTGATAACATAACTATTTTTCCTTAAAATCAGCCCCTACAGCTTCATTAATATTTTTATATCCATCTTCTTTTAATAATTTGATTAGTTCTTCATTGATATTTTTACACATTGAAGGACCTTGAAATATATAAGCACTATATATCTGAATCAAACTAGCACCAGCTTTAATTCGGCGATATGCATCTTTTGCATCACTAATACCACCAACACTTATAAGTGTTGTTTTATCATGAAGTTCTCGACCTATAGCTTTAAATAAATCGTATGATTTCTCACTTAATACTTTTCCGCTTAGACCACCAAAATCTTGTGGATTAGGAATAAGTGAATAATCATTTGTTGTATTTGTAGCTATTATACCATCAGCACCTGATTGTATAGCTGTTTTACATAATTGTATTGCTGTATCTGTCATCATATCTGGTGCTATTTTTAATAAAATAGGTGTATTAGTGATACTTTTTGCCATACCAAATACCGCTTTTATGAACTCTTCATTTTGCAAGTCTCTTAAATTTGGAGTATTTGGACTAGATATATTTACAACCAAATAATCTGCAATATCTTTAAACCCTTTTATCAAAGTTTCATAGTCTTCTAAAGCTTCATTTTCTGGTGTTGTTTTGTTTTTTCCTATACTTGCACCTATTGGTATTGCATATGGATATACTTTTTTAAGATTTTCTATCACCTCATAAGCACCATGGTTATTAAAACCCATAGCATTTTGAATTGTTTCATATTCTGGATATCTAAACAATCTAGGTTTTGGATTTCCTGGTTGTGGTTTTGGTGTCATTGTACCTATCTCTGTATATCCAAAGCCATTTGCCATCATTGATTTTATCATAGTTGCATTTTTATCAAATCCAGCACCTAAGCCTATTGGATTTCTAAAAGTAATACCCATAACATCTTGTGTTAGGATATCATCATTTACAAAGTTTTTCTCAACCATATAGTTGTTTATTGTTCTACAATAAGGTAAAGCTCTTAATCCATATTCTGCTATTGTGTGTGCTGTTTCTGGCTTAAAGTTAAACATTATTTTTTTTATTGTTTCATAACTAATCATTTTTATACCTTTTTAAATATTTGCTAAATTATGTAGTCTTTTATATTCACTACAATTTTGAAGAAGTTGTTTTTCATCACCTTGACATATGATTTGTCCATCTTTAAATACAGCGATTTTATTTGCATTTTTAATTGTACTTAATCTATGTGCAATAATAAATGTAATTTTATTTGAAGAGACTTCATTTAAAACTTCTGTGATTATAGATTCACTTTCATTATCCAAAGCACTTGTAGCTTCATCCAAAATCAATATTTTTGGATCTTTATAAAGTGCTCTAGCTATTGCTATTCTTTGCCTTTGACCACCACTTAGATTTGTACCAAACTCATCAAGTATTGTATCTATTCCATGTTCTAAGTCATTTACAAAGCTTAAAGCATGTGCTTTTTCTAATGCACTTATCACTTTTTGTTTGTTAAACTCTTGACCGTATGATATGTTTTTTCCTATTGTATCATTAAAAATATATACCCTTTGAGTGACTATAGATATACTATCTCTTAAACTTTGCAGAGTAAACTCTTTTATATTTTGATTATCTATAACAATAGAGCCATTTGTAGTATCGTAAAATCTTATAAGTGTATTGATCAATGAACTTTTACCACCTCCACTATCTCCAACTAAAGCTATTGTTTCACCTTTTTTTGCTTCAAGATTTATATTGTTTAGTGCTATTTTATCTCCAAATGATAGCCGTATATTTTCAAAATTGATTTTTTGAATATCATTTGATAATTTTAATTCTCCTGATAATATTTCAGGTTTTAAACTAAATAATTCATTTATTCTTTCATTTGCTGCTATTGCATCTTGTAGTTTATTAAACAAGCTAGATAAACTTTTAATAGGTGTATACAACATAAAAAGTGCTGTCATAAATGAAAAAAATGTACCAACTGTCATTTCACCTTCAATCACTTGTTTTCCACCAATAGTGATAACAACAGCAACTGCAACAGCTCCAAGTATCTCCATAAATGGTGATACTAGTTCATTTGTTTTTACTGCTCTTATATTAAGTGAAAAAAACTCTTTATTGTATTTTTTAAATCTATCTAATTCCATTTGAGATGTATTGTTTGCTTTTATTATCTCTATGTTATTAAATGTTTCACTTAAATTTGATGTTATGTCTGAATTTTTTTCTTGTGATTTAAAAGATAATTTTTTCATCTTTTTTGCCAATAAAGACAATGGATAAAAAGCTAATGGAAGAACAACCAAGCCATAAAATGCAAGTTCACTACTTTGATATATTACAACTGCTACTAAAGCTATTATTGTTAGTGTTTCTTGAATTATTTTTGCTATTTGATTTGATACTGCATTTTGAATACGATTTATATCATTTGTGATACGACTTATCAATTCTCCACCATGTTTAGAGTTGAAAAACACTAAGTCAAGATTTAAAATATGACCTAATAGTTTATCTCTTACTCGTCTTATTATATCTTGTCCAATATATGATATATAATAAGCTTGTATATATCTACCAAAACCTTTTGCTGCATATAGTGCTATTACAACATAAGGTAAAATAGCCAACATATCTAAATCTTTATTTATAAATATATCATCAAGTAATGGTTTTATAACATAAGCTGTACCGCTTGTACCTATAGAAACAAGCAAAATACCTATAAATGCATATATAAATTTTCTAATATAGTCTTTGTAGTATGGTATATATTGTTTAAAAAATTGTTTCAAAGTATAGCTTACCTTTTAGTGATTTAATTAAGAAAATCTCTTATTATTGCGATTATATCCAAACACTTTTAAAATGCAATAAATAATTATCAGAAGTACCTTTTATGCATTATATAAAAAAATTGCTAAAAAGATTTAAACTATTTTTAGTTGTATACTTCTAATACCAAATAAAACTAGAACTAAATACTTATGAATTTTTAATACCACTTATCTTATAATAAAAAGAACCTTTTTTATGAATAGTATTGATTTTTAGAGGTTTATTAAATCAAAGTAATATCAAAAGGTGAAAGATGCAATTTTTAGATGTCAAAACAGATTATGCTTTTAAAAAGGTATTTGGAAGTGATACAAGTAAAGATATCCTAATAAGCTTTTTAAATGCTTTAGTATATCACAATAGAAAAAACAAAATAAAAGATTTAAAAATCGTTGACCCATATAATATCCCTATGATAAAAGGGATAAAAGATACATTTGTAGATGTAAAAGCACTTCTTGATGATGATACAAAAGTGATCATAGAGATGCAAGTACTCAATCACACAGGATTTGAAAAAAGAGTACTTTATAATGCAGCAAAGAACTATAGCATCCAGCTAAATAAAGCAGAAGATTATCATCTTCTAAATCCAGTCATAGCTTTAAGTATCGTTGACTTTACTATGTTTAAAGACTCCCAAGAGATAATAACAAATTTTAAACTTATAGAAAAAGAACAACTCATCCAATACAATGATGATATAGAGCTTATATTTGTAGAGCTTCCTAAGTTTAATAAAGAGTTAGAACAACTAGAAGATATAAAAGAACAATGGATATACTTCATTAAAAATGCAGGAAGTTTAGAATATATCCCAGAAACACTAAACTCAAATATAAAAGAAGCACTAGATACAGTAAATGAAGCAAACCTAACAAAAGATGAATTAGAATCACAACATAAAAGAAAAGAGTTTATATCTATTCAAAAATTAGCTTTAATGAAAGCTAAAAATGACGGGATTGAACTAGGCAGAGAAGAAGGGATTGAACAAGGGATTGAACAAGGGATTGAACAAGGGATTGAACAAGGGATTGAACAAGGGATTGAACAAGGGATTGAACAAGGTGAAAATAAAAAAACTATACAGATAGCTAAAAACTCTATCAATCAAGGTTTGGATAGCAAAACTATATCTATGATTACAGGACTTGATATAGATGTGATAGAGGAGTTGAAAAAATGAAAGCTTACATTTTCTTACTAATTATACTTATAGCACTTACAGGTTGTAATAAAGATTCTGATGTAGCATCAAAAAACATCTCAAAACAAAGTGATATGTTTCAAATACAAAGAAGAGTTATATTTTTTAATGGTATTACTGACAAATACATAATGACCATTACAGGTAAATGTTCCATAAAGAAAGATAATATAGATCAGCAACTAGAGGTAATATGTAAGACAGGTGAAAGTAGCTTCAAAAAACACTTTTTAGGACTATCTGATAATGTTTCATATTTTGTAGAACAAATGGAATCAAAAAATGTCAGCACCTATCATTATGAAGTTGTATTTAAACCTCAAAGTATTTTGCCAGATATTGATTTTCGTGGTTCAATCAAAAATATGAAAAAAAGCTTAACACCAGATATCGATGATTAAGTAAAAGTTTGACTGGTTCCCATGCTCCTGAGACTGTGAAATAACTAATATTCTTAATTCCAAACCACATCGGAACCCACGACTTTAGTCTGGGCGTAATGTGAGTTTAAATTGGCATTAGTCTGGACTAAAGTCCAGATTCCGAAGAGTTTAAAGTGTTATTTCACAGTATCGGGACGATGTGAACGAGAACGATTCCAAAGACCTGGAACGCCGACTTTAGTCGGGGAATAATGACAGTCTATAGCGACTATTTATTTGCAGATCTCTTTCACTTTACTAATATCAAGATCCATTATTTTAGATATATCTTCAACTTTTTGCCCTATATGATATAGTGCTAAGACACCTTTTTCCAAGCCTTTTTCCATCCCTTTTTCTATCCCTTCTTGCATCCCTTTTTGCATTGCTTTTCTCTCTGCTGTTCGTATAGCATTTACTTCATCAAAAGCTTTAAGTGTCATATAATCATATACTTCTAACTCTTTTTTATTCCAATTGCATTGAGATGCTAATGAAAATGCATCTTTAAACTCCACTATACTTTCATACTCTTCTGGGATTAACTCAAGGTCATCTGCATTTTTTAAAAAGTATATCCATCTATCTAGTATAGTATCTAGCTCTTTAAGATCTTTTGAAAACTTTGAAAGCTCTATAAATGTAAACTCAAAGTCATCAAGGTCTTGTTGTTTTGTCTCTTGATTTATTATCAAATGTCTTGATATATAATCATTATTTTCAAACATACTAAAATTTAGTAGTCCTATAAAGTACACTTTTTTTAGTTCTGCATAGTCTTGACCTTTTGGAAGTTGCTCTACATATGCTTTTGATGTGTAATACAGTGACCTTTTATGAAAATCACCTAAATCTTTTTTTTGCATCTCTACTATAAAAGTATCACCATTTTTATTTGTAGCTTTTATATCAAGTATTGTCTCTTTTAGCTCTGGTATTTTTGGTACTTGATATGGATTTGCTAAAGAAACATCAGTTATTGTCTTTAGTTCCTTAAAATCTAGCACCGCATTTAAAAAAGAGATAAGAATATTTTTATGATTTTCATCACCAAATATTTTTTTAAAAGCTAAATCATTTTTTGGATCTGCAAATTTCATTGATAATTCCTTTTATGTTGTCATAAAAAAATTATATAACAAAAACACTTTAGAGAGTGTGAATTAAGCTAATATTCTTAGTTGGATTTATCTACAAAACTTATATAATTAAAGCATACTAATATTAACTTTCAGATAATTTTAGATATAATATCAAAAAACTAAAGGAAATTAACTTATGTTAAATAAAATTTTAATACTTGTAGCTATATTTTTTACACAATTTTTATTTTCAGCTGAAACATCGCAAGCAAATATAATAAATGCAGTTAAAGCAAATCCATCTTTATTAAATACACCTCAAGCACAACAAAAAATGGCACAAATGGGTGTAGATAAATCTCAAGTACTAAATAAAATAAATATATCTAATAACAAAAAGTTAGCATCAAATTTTATAGATAATGATCATAATATAACAAATAATATAAATTTCGAAGACAATAATACAGATGAAATTATTCAAGTTCAACATAATAAATCTAAATTATCTTTAAACCCATTAGAATACAAAAATAATGATACTTTACTTAGAGAATCATTGCAGATGCAAGCAAATAAAACAAATAAAAAGCTTACAAGATATGGCTTAGATTTTTTTAAAAATAAAAATAATATCAAACAATCATCTTTACCTGTACCATCTTATTATATTATAAATAAAGATGATAGTTTATCAATTTGGATGTATGGTGCAACAAATGAAACACTCAACTTAAAAGTAGATAATAACGGCAATATTAATATTCCAAAAGTTGGCCCTATTCAAGTAGTTGGCAAGACATACAATGAAGCAACTATAAAAATAAAAAGTAAACTAAAAAACAACTATCCAAATACTAGCATATCAATGAATATAACAAACTATTCAACTATTCAGGTAAATTTAGTTGGTGAAGTATCTGCACCTGGTGTATACAATATAAGCTCACTTTCTACTGTAAAAAACTTATTAATATCAGCACATGGTATAAAATCAAATGGAAGCTTAAGAGATATTATTATTAAAAGAGATGGGAAAATTTTAGCAGTACTTGATTTTTATAAGCTTTTGAGAAATGGAGATGATACATTTAATATTTTATTGAAATCAGGTGATACTGTTTTTATACCTAAATCTAATAAAATTATATCAATTGATGGTTCTGTAGTTAATCCTGCTAAATATGAATTAAAAAACAAAGAAACACTATCAAATCTATTTACATTTTCTGGTGGACTAACATACAATGGTAGTAAACATGGTTTTTTAGTCAAAAGAGTTGAAAACAATGAAAATATGAAAACATTTGAAGTTGATCTTAATGATGCATCAAATTTCCAATTACAAGACGGTGATAAAGTATATGTATATAAAGTAGATAAAATACATAATAAAAGTATCTATTTATATGGTAATGTAGTAAGACCAGGAGAGCGTGCTATTAGTGATACTTCTAGCCTTTCTAAACTATTAAATAATGAGATAAAAAAAGTATCACTCAATGGAGTTTTTTTAGAAAATACATTATTCTCATATGCTATGATAAAAAGAAAAACACAAACACTAGAGTATGAAATAATTAATTTTAATCTAAATGAAATTTTAGAAAATAAAAAAGATATATTACTTAAGAATAATGATAAAATCTATATTTTTAATAAATACAATAGTGATATCACTCCATATGTTATTATATCTGGTCCATCAGTTATAAAAACTGGAAAATATAATTTTTATTCAAATATGCAAGTAAGAGACCTTATTAATATCGCTGGTACAACTCCATATACAAAGATAAAACTAACAACATATAACACAGAAAATATGATGCCTTTTACAAAATTTGTAGATTTGGATTATAAACTTTCAGCATTTGATGAAATAGAACTTTTTGATTATTATATGACAAATAAAATTAATACTTTTAATATTTCAGGAGAAATCAATCTTCCAAACACTTACTCATTAAATAATAAAATGAGCCTTCTTGAAGCAGTTGATTTAGCAGGTGGTTTTACTAATAAAGCATTTAAAAATAATTTTGAAGTGATTAGATATGAAATTATTAATAATGAAAGAGTTCGGCAGGTTATATCTGTAAATGAAGATAATATTTCAAATTTTTATATCAAAAATTACGATGAGATTAAAGTATTTAGAATACCAAATTGGTATGAAAAACAAACTATTACTTTAAAAGGTGAAGTTAAATTTCCTGGTGTTTATACTATTCAAAGTGGAGAAAGATTATCAAGTCTAATTAATAGAGCTGGAGGATTTACATCTGATGCATTTATAGAGGGTGCTGTATTTACTAGAGAACGAATAAAATTAAATGAACAAAAAAGAATGAATGAATCAATGCATAAAATAAAACAACAATTAGCTTTTATATCAACTAATGGTAGAGAAGCAGGTACACAAGTACAATCAAGTTCTGATTTGAAAGCTACTGTTGATATGCTAGAGAAACAAACAAAAGAATACAAAGCAATAGGTCGTCTAGTAATATACTTAAATGAAAATATTGAAAAGTTTGAAAATTCAGAATTTAATATAAAACTGGAAGATAAAGATACTTTAACCATACCATCAATAAATGATACTATATCAATATATGGAGAGGTACTAAATCCTAATACCTTTGTATACAATAGTTCACTTAATAGTGATGATTATATAAATAAAGCTGGTGGTATAACACAAAGAGCCGATGATGATTTTTTGTATATAGTACAAGCAAATGGTGAAGCAAAATCATTGAACTACAATAGTTGGTTTAATGATAAATCAATACAAAAAGGCTCAACAATAATTGTACCTATGAAGATAAATAGCGTCTCAAATATATTATTATGGAAAGATATTAGTCAGATTATTTATCAATTAGCAATAACAACTGCATCACTAAGTACAGTGGGGGCAATTTAATGAATCAAATTAGTCAAGAATCTTATATTGAAGAGGATGAGATAGACTTAAAAGAACTATTTTCTACCATTTGGAATAATAAATTTAAAATTGTATTTTTTACATTTATTGTTACTTCATTAACAATCATCTATACCCTTTCTATACCTAATAGTTATAAATCATCAACTATTTTAGTTCCTCAAGGTCAATCAAAATCATCTTTGGGTGGGCTTGGTGCATTAGCAGGAATGGCTGGTATTGATATTTCTGGTGGTTCAGGATTAAGTGTATCTGCATCTTTTAATACGATTTTAAATAACTTTACTTTTCAAAAATATATTATAAATAAATATAACTTATCAGAACAACTAATAACAAAACAAGAAAATTTAGTTTTTGCTTTAGGATATGATTCTATTTATAATTTATTGAACTCAAAAAATGAAAATGAGATAGACCCAAAATCAAAAGAAGAGATAGAGTATGATACTTTTGAGTCACTAAAAAATATTTTAAATGTCTCAGAAGATAAAAAATCTGGGATAATAACACTAAGTGCTGAATATACAGATAGATTTTTAACAAAAAAATTAGTTGATATTTATCTTATTGAAATAACATCTCATCTAAGAAAATTAGAGATGAACAATGTAAATAAACAAATTGAATACTATAATAAAGAGATTCAAATAACACAAGATATTAATATTCAGCAACAACTTAGCCAATTAGTATCAGGATTAGTTCAAAAAAAAGTATTATCAAAAGCGAATACATTTTATAATGTCAAACAACTAACGAAACCTCAAGTATCTTTTATAAAAGAAAAAACAAAACCTAAAAGAGGATTAATCGTAGTTGTATCTTTTGTAACATCAATAATACTTGGTATATTTATGATTTTTTTTATAGAATTTCTAAGAAAAGAACCAAAAAATTAATATCATAGTATACTGATAAACTAAAATCTACATTAAACCTTAAAAAAATCTGTAACATTAGTTTAATCGATTATTAATGGATTAAACTAAGAATCGTAATATAATCAATTCTATAATAAGGGCACCTCTAATAATTAATATTATTCATAGAAGAGGAAAATAAACTTGAGATTTTGACTAATAATTTTTTAAAGCTACCCGTAGGTAACTTTAAAAAATTTTAGGTGAAATATCTGTTTAGTTTCCCTTCCCTATGGGCTTTGTATACTTTTAGATATATTGCGTTATATCGTTTCGTATTACCTACGGGTAGGACTTCAACTCATAGCCTTATATATCAAAAAGTATACTAAAGCTATGAATGTATTAATTTTTAGAGGTGCCCTTAAATATTTTAAGCATATTTTAGATAAAATAGCCCATTAAAATAAAAAAAGGGTAGGCAAGCAAATGAAATTTGAAGATTTTGAAATCGAAGGTGAAGACTTCGCAACATTACTGGAGGAAAGTGAAAAAAATACAGAAACAAACACAGTAGTAGATGGTGTAATCGTAGAGATGAATGACAATGACTTATTGGTTGATGTTGGTCAAAAAAGCGAAGGTAGATTAAATATATCAGAAATAACTGTAAATGGTGAAGTAAAATATAAAGTTGGTGATACTATCAAAGTGATGATAACATCAAATAGAGGTGAAAGACCAGGAATTTCTCATAAAAAAGTTATTCAAAAAGAAAAATTTGATGAGTTTTTCAAAGAACATGGTGAAGAGCCAGAAAATGTTATAGTAGAGGGTGTTGTTATCTCTGTTAAACCTAGAGCTGGTTTTATTGTTCAAGGTAGTGATGGTATGGAATACTTTATGCCAATGGCTCAAGGATATCTAAAAGCTATAGGTGCAGTTGGTAAAAAAATCAAAGCACTAGTACTAAAAGCAAAACCAGAAACAAACAGTATAGTTATCTCAAGAAAAAAACTAATCGAAGAAGTTCAACAAAATAAAGAAGCAAAAATAAACAAACTAATGGAAACAGAAGGACCAAAAGCTGGTATCATTAAAAAAATAACTTCATATGGAATGTTTGTTGATTTAGGTGGAGTTGATGGATTAGTAAACTACAACGAAATCTCATACAAAGGTCCAGTAAATCCATCTGCTTATTATAAAGAGGGTGAAGAGGTTATAGCTGTTATTAAGTCATTTGACAAATCCAAAGGTCATCTTTCTTTATCTATCAAAGATGCTTTATCAAATCCATGGGTAGAGATGAAAAATGAACTTGAAGTTGGTGATACAATCACTGTAACTGTATCAAACTTTGAATCATATGGTGCATTTGTAGACTTAGGAAATGATATAGAAGGTCTTTTACATATATCTGAGATATCTTGGAACAAAAATGTAAAAAATCCAAAAGATTATTTAGAGATTGGTCAAGAGATCAATGTTGAAGTTATTGATTTAGATTGTGATAAAAGAAGACTAAGAGTTTCTTTAAAATCATTACAACCAAAACCATTCCAAACATTTATCAAAACTCATAAAGTTGGAGATATAATCAAAGGTAAAGTTGCTACTTTAACTGATTTTGGTGCATTTTTAAATCTTGGTGATGTAGATGGTCTTCTACACAACGAAGAAGCATCTTGGGAATCAAATGCAAAATGTAAAACAATCTATAAAAAAGATGATGAAGTAGAAGTAAAAATCATCAAAATAGATACAGAAAAAGAGAATATATCTTTAAGTGTAAAAGATTTACAAGACTCACCTGCTCAAAAATTTGAAAAAGAACACAAACCAGGTAGTATCATAAAATCAACAATCAAAGATATTAAAGACTTTGGATTATTTGTAAAACTTGAAAATAACCTAGACGGTCTAATCAGAAAAGAAGATTTACTAAAAGAAGACGATGAAACACCTGAGCTTAAAGTTGGTGATGAGATTGAAGCAGTAGTTGTAAATATTGATAAACAAAGAAACAGAGTAAGATTATCAGTAAGAAGACTAGAATCTCAAAAAGAAAGAGATGTATTAAAAACTGTAAATGATACTTCAACTATGACTCTTGGTGATGCGTTAGCAGGAAAATTATAATAAATTTCTAAAACAAAATTCGGAGAAGCAGAATGAATAAACCTACAATAGTAGTATGTGACCATATCCACGAAAGTGGATTGGACATATTAAAAAACACAAGTGATATCAACTATGTATACGCAGCAGACATAGACAAAACTGCCCTTTTGGATGTCATAAAAGATGCTGATGTATGTATCACAAGAAGTTCAACTGATGTTGATGAGAGATTTTTAAATGCTGCAACTAATCTAAAAGCTGTAGTAAGAGCAGGAGTTGGTGTAGACAATGTTGATATGGATGATTGTAGTAAGCGTGGTGTAATAGCTATGAATGTACCTACAGCAAATACAATAGCAGCAACAGAACTAACTATGACTCATATGCTATCATGTATGAGAAAAATGCCTTATGCTCACTCTCAACTAAAAGATCAAAGAATATGGAAAAGAGAAGACTGGTATGGTCAAGAACTTTACGGTAAAAAGTTGGGTGTTATTGGGTTTGGTAATATTGGACATAGAGTTGCATTAAGAGCAAAATCATTTGAGATGGATGTAGTGACTTATGACCCATATATATCTTCTTCTAAAGCAACTGATTTAGGTATAGAATATACTACAAATTTTGATGATATTTTAGCTTGTGATATTATCACTATTCATACTCCAAAAAACTCTGAAACACTAAATATGATCGATGAAGAACAAATCTCAAAAATGAAAGATGGTGTTATATTGATCAATTGTGCTAGAGGTGGTTTGTACAATGAAGATGCACTATACAACAACCTAAAAAGCAAAAAGATAGCTATGGCAGGTATCGATGTATTCAATAAAGAACCAGCAATAGATCATCCACTATTAGACCTAGACAATATAATAGTAACTGCTCACCTAGGTGCAAATACAGTTGAATCACAATATAAAATTGCAACACAAGCAGCTAATAATGCTATAAAATCAGCTAGAGGTATTGGCTATCCACACGCATTAAATTTACCAATAGATGAAACAAAAATACCATCTTTTGTAAAACCATATTTAGAATTAACTCAAAAAATGGCATTTTTAATAGCACAAATGGATAAATCAGCAATAGAATCTATTAAAATAGAAGCTGAAGGTGAAATATCTGACTATTTAGAGAGTTTAGAAACATTTGCTATTGTTGGTGCTTTGACACATTCACTTACAAATGAAAAAATAAACTATGTAAATGCAACATTTGTAGCAAAAGAGAGAGGTCTAAAAATAGACTCATCTGTACACTCAAACACAAGTGCATTTAAAAACCAAGTAACAGTAAAAATAACTACAACAAATGGTGTAAACTATACAAGTGGTACAATTTTTGAAGAAGATGTTCAAAGAATAATAAAAATAAATGACTATCTAATGGATATAGAACCATCAGGTAAGATGATACTTTTATCAAACTCTGATATCCCTGGTGTGATTGGTACAGTAGGTAAAGTACTAGGTGACAATGGTATTAATATAGCAGATTTTAGACTAGGTAGAAGTAAAGATGGTGCATTAGCTGTAATTTTAGTAGATGAAAATGTATCTAAAGAGACACTTGACAAATTAGAAAATATAGAAGCAGCAAGATCAGTTGCTTACGCACAAATTTAGAGGATTTATACTATGGCATTAGGGATGAGTGATTTAAAAAAAGGTTTAAAAATAGAAGTTGATGGTATTCCATATAGAATTACAGATTATCAACATGTAAAACCTGGAAAAGGTGCTGCATTTGTTAGATGTAAAGTAAAAAACTTTTTAAATGGTAAAACAATTGAAAAAACTTTTCATGCAGGTGATAAATTTGAGACTCCAGATTTAGAACAAAAAACTATGCAGTTTTTGTATGATGATGGCGATATGCTACAGTTTATGGACAATAACACTTATGATCAAATAGGATTGACTTACGAACAAGTAGGTGATACAGAAAAATGGATCATAGATGGTATGAATGTCGATATGATGTTTTATAAAGGAAATGCTATCACAGTAGAAGCTCCTGCTACAGTTGAGATGACTATAGTAGAAACACCACCTAACTTCAAAGGTGACTCACAAGGTGGTAAAAAACCTGCTACTTTAGAGTGTGGTGCAGTAGTGCAGATACCATTTCATTTAGTTGAAGGTGATATTATCAAATGTGATACTAAAACTGGAGATTATTTAGAAAAAGTGAAGTAATTTCACTGTTATTGACTTAGGGTAAAGAGCAATCTTTACCCTTTTTTTATGCTTTTAATATAGAGGAAAAGATGCAAACAAAACAACTAATAATATTTGATATGGATGGAACGCTAATAGATAGTGGAGATGTAATAGCAAACACAATAAACTATGTAAGATCAAATATAGGGCTTACAAATATACCAAAAGATGAGATGCTATACCAAATAAACAATCCAGATATAAACGCTGCTGAGTTCTTCTATGGCACAAAAGAGTTTACAAAAGAACAAACTATTTTATTTTCTGAATACTATAATAAAAACTGTATCAAAGATATAACACTATATGATGGTATAAAAAATATGCTAGAAAATATCAATGGTGAGTTTCAACTATCAATTGCTACAAACGCTTCAGTAGAGTTTGCAAATAAAATGATAAAACATCTAGAGATAGATAAGTACTTTGACTTAGTAATTGGAGCAAATGATGTAAAAAATCCAAAACCACACCCAGATATGATTTTTAAAACACTAGAAAGATTAGAAAAACAAAGTCAATACTCTTTGCTAGTTGGAGATAGTCACAAAGATCTACAAGCTGCAAACTCAGCAGATGTAGATAATATCTTGGTAAATTGGGGTTTTACAAAGCACCAGAATGATGCAAATGTGATACTTAATGCAGATGAATTAACAAATAGACTACTTAGTTATAAATAGTCTATTTGTTAAATTCTAATTCTGAAACTAAGTTTATAAACTTAATAAAATCAAATGGCTTTAGAAGATAGTTTTTTACACCTAACTCTTCTGCACTTTTTATATACTCAGGTTCTGTATGTGCTGACATAATAACTACAGGTATATCAGAGCCTAAGTCTCTAATACTTTTTATCAATTCCAAACCATTCATTATAGGCATATTTATATCTGTAACAATTAAGTCAAAACTATCATCTTCTTTAAATTTATCTAAAGCTATCTTTCCATTATTTGCTGTTTGAAAATTTGCTTGTAATTTTGTTAGTGTATCACTAATTATATTACATAAGTCCTCTTCATCCTCTACAAATAATATTCTAATAGATTTTAATTTAGAAATCTTTTCTTGCATCTTGAGCCTTTAATTCTTCTTTATGAACAACATTTTCAATATCCATAATAACAAGCATTTGGTTGTCTTCTAATCTAACAAAACCTTTTAAATAACGAGAAGGTATAGCAGAACCCATATCTGATACAGGAAAAAAAGATGAATTTTCAAGTCTTTGAACATCATCTACCTTATCTACTACCAATCCTACCATTCTATTATCATCAGTAATAACAGCAATAACAGCTGTATTAGAATCATATATAATCTCACCCGTACCAAACTTAACTCTTATATCTAAAATAGGAACAACTTCCCCTCTTAGATTTATTAGACCTTTTACCCATTGACTTGTGTTTGGTAATACTGTTATCAAATCAGGATATGTTAAAATTTCTCTGATTTTCGGTAGTTCTATTGCGTATTTCATAGAACCTAAAATAAATGTCATATATTCATCAGAGTTTGTACTATTAATCTGTCTTTCTACTACTGCCATCTTTTTTCCTTTTCTAAATTTTTCATCTACTCTTTAGCACGCCATTGTTTATATAGTGCTTCATGTGCTTCTATCTCTTCACGGCTTGCTTTTCTTCTACAAGATAAGTAACCTTTGCTTCCATCACAAGACTCAAATGGGTATATAGTAGCATAAACCCAATAATAACCACCATTTTTAGTAGCATTTTTTACATAACCTGCCCACACTTCACCTCTTTGTACTGTATCCCAAAGTGATTTAAAAGCTGCTTTTGGCATATCGTTATGTCGTACCATACTATGTGGTTGTCCCATAAGATCCTCTAGTGCATAACCAGCTATGTTACAAAAATCCTCATTTGCAAATTTAATTATACCCTTTACATCTGTTTCACTAACCAAAAATGCATAATCATCTAATACTGTTTCATTCATTTTTAAATCCTTATCTTTACTTAGTTAAATTTTTTGCTACTAGCATCTGTAACTAAATCATTTGCTAAGTTACTTACATCTCCAGCAATTTGAGCCACTGAGTTTGCTTCACTTGCATTCTCTTGTGTCACTCTATCTAGCATTGTAACCGCATTATTAATCTGCTCAATACCAGTCATTTGCTCTTTTGATGCAGCACTTACATCTTCAATTAAATTGATTGTTTCATTAAAGTGTGTATTTAGTGTCTCATAACCTTTTATCATATCATCAGATACAACTTTACTTTCATTTGCTTTTTTGGATGCATTTTCAACTAAAGATTTTATCTCATTTGCAGCTTCTGCTGATCTTGAAGCTAGGTTTCTTACCTCTTGTGCAACTACAGCGAACCCTTTTCCAGCTTCACCTGCTGTTGCTGCTTCTACTGCTGCATTTAGAGATAAAATATTTGTTTGAAATACTATTTGATCGATAACTGTGATAGCTTCATTTATAGCAGTTACTTGTGTATTTATCTCATCTATAGATGATGATGTTTGATCTGCTAGTGACATACCATTTGATACAGCTTTTTTAACTTGATTTCCAAGGGTAGACATTCTTACTGCATTGTTTGCATTGTTTCTTGTAATACTTGTAATCTCTTCAACTGCTGCTGCTGTTTCTTCTAAAGATGCTGCTTGTTGATTTGCTTTGTTTGCTAGATTGTTTACACTATCTGTCATAGTTGCTGCATTTGACTCAAGATGCTGACCATTTGATAGATTTGATTTTGCTGCTATTGATAATGCATCACCTAAGCTATTTACACTATTCATCACGGCTAACATATCTGCTTTTATTTTAGGATTTACAACTATTTTTGATCTATAATCTTCTGATGAATAGTTCTCAAGAACAGACTTTAACTGAGTCATATCGTTGTTTACTGTTTCAAGCATTTTATTTATAGTATTTTTTAATGTAACTATTATTGGATTTTTGCTTTCTGAGTAGATTCTACAACCATAAATACCCTGCTCTACTTTATCCATGGTAATAACAACTTCACCCATAACTTTCATATCAGATTTTACTCTGCTATCAAAGGATTCAGCTTTGTTTTTCCATTTTTTTATCATACTATCAATATTACTATTACCAGATGTTTTATTAAAGTCAAATCTGTTTCTATTGCCTGCAGCAAATTCTACAAATTCATTAAAAAAATCATCCAATACATCTAAATTACTTTGAGATGCCAATCCGAACATACTTTGATCCTTTATTTTTATTAATTAATTATTATGTATTCTATCTCTATTTTACTTAAATTAAATTTGTTTTTTAGCTAAGACTTTACAATCGACTATATAATTTGAATTTTGTAATGTAATAATATCATCTTTTTTTATATTTTCTAAATTTATTATTTTATTATCTAAACTAATTTGAGCAAAACCTTTTTTATCCTTTTTATTTGGATGATTTAACTCATAGTTGTTTTTTATTAACTTTAAATTATCTATTTTTCTTAATAATATTTGATTATAACTATTTTTATATTGTAGTTTTAATTGGGTGATATTTTCTTGTATAAATTCAAATCTTTTTTCCAATGAATGTTGTGAAAATGATTTTTTCATATGATTTAGTATATTCTCTTTTTCTAATAATTTATTATTAAATAGATTATTAAAATTATCATTTATAGTATCAAGATATTGTCTTAAATCATTTATATTAGGAGTTGAAATCTCAATAGCATTTGATGGTGTACTAGCTCTTATATCTGCAACAAAATCAGATATAACAAAGTCACTTTCATGACCAACTGCACTTATTATTAAAGTATCACAAGAGTATATAGCATCTGCTACTATTTCCTCATTAAAAGCCCATAAGTCCTCTATACTACCACCACCACGACCAATGATTATTATATCTTTTGTATCTGTTTTTTTTGCCTGTGTATCTGCTAGTTTTATATTTTTGACTATCTCATATTTTGCATTTTCACCTTGTACCATTGTTGGTAATAATACCATCTTTACAAGTGGATATCTATGAGATAATATCTTTTTCATATCTTCTATAGCAGCCCCTGTATTTGATGTGACTATATAAATAGTATCAGGAAACTTTGGCAATATCTTTTTTAAGCTGTTATTAAAATAACCTTTTATTTGTAGTTTTGCTTTTAATTGCTCATATGCTAAAGCCAATGCACCAACGCCACTTGGTTCTACTTTTTGTACCAATAACTGATAGTTTCCTCTTGGTGCATAGACTGTTATATTTCCACTTATTGTGACTTTTTGACCAATCTCTAGCCTAAATTTTAAATATTTTGCATTTCCTCTAAACATCACACACGATATTGTTGATTTGTTGTCTTTTATATTAAAATAGATATGACCACTATTATGATATGTCAAGTTTGATATCTCACCCTCTACATAACAGCTTGAAAAAGTGGTTTCTAATATACTTTTTATCTGTTCGTTTAAAGTACTAACTGTTATAGGAGAGTTCAATTATATTTTTCTCGCTATAAAAGTTGTACTCATATCCAAACTATAACCTTTTGTAAATATTGGCTCCAATCCCACCTCTTTTAGCTCTTCACACATCTGCTTTGTTGTGATAAAGTTTTCTATAGATTCAGGAAGATAGGTATAGGCATCTTTGTTTTTTGATATAAGACCACCAATATATGGCATCATATTATTCATATAAAATTTTGTTAATTTAGAACTAAAATCATTTTTATCATTTTTTGTAAACTCCAAAATCACACAAAGTCCACCTTTTTTTAAAACTCTTGCAAACTCTTGTAGCCCCTCTTTTCTTTTTACAACATTTCGTATACCATAAGATATAGATATAATATCTGCACTTTTATCATCAAGAGGCATATCTTGGGCACCTGCTTCTATAAAAGAATCTTTTCTATGTGGTATTTTTGTTTTTCCAACTTCCATCATACCAACACTTGGATCAACTCCAATAATTTCATCTATCTCAATACCATTTGTTTTAGCTATATTTTCCCAATCAATCATCAAATCACCAGTACCACAAGCTACATCTACGATTCTATCTAGTTTTGATTTTCCATAATAATTATAAGCCATATTACAAGCTTTTTTTCTCCATGTTTTATCTATACCCATACTTAATACTCTATTTGCTAAATCGTATGTTTTAGCAATATCATTAAACATCTTAACTATATCTTCTTGACTATCTCTATTTTCTTCTGCCAATTTTTTACCTTATAATATAAATTTAGATACTAAAAGTCCAGCAACAAAACCTATATTTAAAGCAACTAATATCTTAAGAGTATTTAGTTTTGAATCAATTATAGGAACATGATGTAGTATCTCTTCTTGTTTTAATAAACTTTTATCAAAATTTACGCTTGATTGTTCTATCTTTTTTAGTGTTGAGTTTAGTGTTAGCTCTGCTAGCTCAAATCTCTCTGTGAGATCTTTTGCTTGCTTAAAACTCATATCACTCATTTTTTAATTTCTATCCATTTATCAAGTGTACAAAAGATACCATTTAGAGTACCTAGTACATAATCTTTTGCTTCTGTTTGAAGTCTTCTAAAAAAAAGATATTTTCTAGCTGCTTCAATATCGCCTATCTCTTTTGCGTTTATAGCTTTCTCTCCAAAGTCTGTATTGTTGTGTGCCATCTCCCACACTGTACTTCCTAAATACCTACTCATTGTGATAACTTTGTCATTTTTTACTGCAAAATACCTAGGGTCTTTAACAAAATCTGTAATAGTAGAATCACTACCTAAATATTTATGACCAAAAAAGTTTACAAACTGCTCCTCTAAATAGTCAGGTTCTGTTGATATAGCTCTATTTAAAGCAAAAAATAGATTATCTGTAGAGTTTCTCTCTATTTTTCGAAGTTTTTTCATAGTAGCAATTGCATTTTTTCCATCAAGCTCACCATCACCCATAGGTACTATCCACTTTACATTTCCAAATGTTCCAACTTTTGCTATCTCATCAAGTACTAAAGATGATGTTTTATTTCCACCCACATCTACAATAACTTCATGATTATCATCCATAAGTATCATCTCATCTAGTTGAGTTAGATGATTTGTTTGGAGCATTTTTTTATTTACTATCTCTGTTCTTGTAAAACTTTGAGAGTCATTGTTTTCATCATCAATCTCTATGTATGTGATTTTTTTGCCATGCTTTTTATAAAGGTATGGTGCTATTACTTGCATTGCGACTGTTGATTTACCAACACCACCTTTTGTTTGGGGAATAATGATCATATATCTATCCTTTTTTAATTGTGTTCATTTTAGCAAATTTTTAATTTTATTTAGTTTATAACAGCTTTATAGATTATATCTTCTTTATTGTCAAAAGATTTAATTTTAAATCCATCAATTGCTTTTCCTGATTCATCTAATTCAAATATCACAATTTGCATAATACTTTTACAACTATTTGGTACATCAAAATGCCCACCTAATCCTGTAAGTGCTTTTTGGATAGGAACTTTACTATCCATCCCTATGACATTGTCTCTGCACCCTGTAAGTCCTACATCAGTGACATAAAATGTACCATCGCTTATCTCTAAATCATCTGTCCCTACATGCGTATGGGTACCACAAATAGCGCTAACTTTCCCTTTAAGTAGCTGCATCATTATTCTTTTTTCTGCAGTTACTTCTGCATGAAAATCTATAAATATATGATTTATACCCTCATTTAAAAGCTGATTTATCAAATCTTGAGCATGTGTAAATGGATTTAAAACTTGTGGCATAGTATACAACCCCATCAAATTAACAATAGCAACTTTTGCATTATCAACTTCTAAAATTTTAACACCACTTCCAGGTATACCATCTGGATAGTTATCTGGTCTTAAAACAGGTTTTGTTTCAAGTAGTGTTAGCATATCTTTTTTCTTATCCCATGAGTGGTTTCCACCTGTTATGATATCAATACCACAATTAAAAAGTTCATTTGCATTTTTAACAGTTAGCCCAAAGCCATGACTTGCATTTTCACCATTTGCAATACATAAGTCTATATCATACTTCTCTTTAATACTTTTTAGTCTATCTTTTATTATTTTTCTTCCTGGACGACCTACTATATCGCCTATAAATGCTAATCTCAATCTTTTCCTTTTTATTGCTTATAATTTTATATTTTTTGCACTACTAAATGCCCATTGAAAGTTATAGCCACCAAGTTCACCTGTCACATCAACAACTTCACCTATAAAATATAGCTCATTTTGAAACCTACTTTCACAATGTTTTGTAAGCTCATCTACTTTTATACCACCTTTTGTAACTTCTGCTTTTGAATAACCAAAATTTCCAGCTGGTGAGATGATATAGTTTCTTATATCTATATTTTTATCTTTTATCGCTTGTCTAAATCTTTTTGGTAAATAGCTATTTTTATTTGGTAAAAAATCTATACAAATACTACCTTTTTCCCAATACAATGAGGTAGATAATATAGCAGGTCCACTACAACCTTTATGTGTAAAAAGCATTTTTCCAGATATTGTTTTATTTAATACCTTAATCTTAACATCTAGTGATAAACCACTTAAATCTTTGAACCAAAACTGATCTTTTTGAACTGTAAATCCAACCAATGCAGGGTTTGGTTTAGTAAGAGTATGTCCAAACTTTTTAGCTATCTTAAATCCAATATCAGTTGCACCCAAACTACTATAAGATATACCACCTGTTGCTACTATTAGTTTTTTTGATTTTATTATAGAGTTATTTGTTTTTATTATAAACTCTTTTTTATCTGTATCAAAGCTAGCATCTAAAACTTCTGTGTTTAATCTAAAATCACAATGTGAAGTTATTTTTTTAAACATATCTATAACATCACTACTGCTATTACAAAAATATGTACCTTTTACTATTTTTTCATCTATTTTAGGATAAACGCCATTTTTATTCAAAAACTTCAATAGATCTTTTTCATTAAAATTTTTAAATACCTCATCAATAAAACTTTTTTCACCCAAATAATATGATGAGTTCATATATTTGTTTGTAATATTACATTTAGCTCCACCACTTACTTTGATTTTGCTAGCTATTTTACTGTTGTTATCAAGCACACATATTGTTTTATTTTTAATACTAGAAGCAGCCATCAGACCACTAGCCCCTGCTCCTAAAATAACAATATCATATACAGCCATTAATTATATGCTCTTATTACAAAACCTCTATTTTTATTTTTTGATGTTATTGTATAGTTTACTAGCTGTATATTTGCATCAGGTTTTAAGTATTTTTTCATACTCCAGATACCCTCTATCACCCTTTTTCTTGATATTCCAAGATTTGCATATAGTGCTAGGTTTTCAACTTTTTTACTATTATTTTCTTTTTTTAATTTTTGTATCAAACTAAACTCAGTTTGATCTGTTACTCCAATTATCTCAAAAAGTTTACTATTTTTATTTTCAGTCAAAAAGATTTTTAATCTATTTTCACACTTCAAAGATGCCTCAACTCCACCAGCTGCCATATCATAGCACTTAAAAGTTTTAAATTTTGTTTTATCAATTTTATTTTCTTTTATCTCAACTGGGTTGCTTGAAACTTTTACTATTTTTTCAACCTCAACAATCTTTTCTACCTCAACTATTTTTTCTATAATCTTTGGTTCTAGATTTGCTCTATATCTTTGGACATAATTATTTTGTACATAATCAGGCAACATATCAAAACTAATATTCTCTTTTTTGATATATCTCTTCTTTAGTTCACCTTTTTCAAGCATATCTTTTGAGCTATATAAATATCCTACATAAGCCAATGTCAATATAAGTAAACCACTCATAATATAAGCTAAAGTATTGTTTTGTACAACTACCTCTTCTTGTGTGTCATATAAATTCATCATTTCCCTTTTGTTGTTAAATATTTTAATGTAGTGTTGATAAGATCATCATCATCTCTACTTGGAGATTTTATCACAACTTTTTTATCATCTTCATAAACTATAGAGATATTCATCTCATAGTTGCTTATAGTTTTGATTTTCTTTTCGATTGCATTTATTTTTATTATGATTAGTTCGATAAATTGTTTTGTTGCAAGATCTAGCTTACCAAATCTATCTTCCATCTCATCTTGTATCTCAAATACCTCTTTTTTAGATGTTGATCGACTCAATCTTCTATACAACTCAAGTCTTACTCTATCTTCACTAATATATTCACTTGTGATATATGCAGTGATACTTAGCTTAATATCAACACTTTGACTCTCCTGTTTTATCTCACCACTTAAAATAGCAATAGCCTCTTCAAGCATTTTAAGATACAAACTATATCCTATTTGTTTGATATGTCCACTTTGAGCTTCCCCTATGATATTTCCACCACCTCGTATCTCTAAATCTTGATGAGCAAGAGCTGTACCACTTCCTAAATATGAGTTTGATTCTAAAGCAAGAAGTCTTCTTATGGCATCTTTTGTTATTGTTTTTTTATCTTTTACTACAAAATAACAATACCCCTCTTTACCACCTCTTCCTACTCTTCCTCTTAGCTGGTGTAGATCTGCTATACCAAATCTATCTGCTCCATCTATTATCATACTATTTGCATTTGGTAGATGTAGCCCTGATTCTACTATACTAGTTGCAAGTAGCATATCTATCTTACCATCTGCAAAAGCCTCGATTGTCTCTTCACTTTGTTTTGCTGTGATTTTTGAGTGCATCACTGCTATTTTTAGATTTGGTAAAATCTCTTGTAGGTCTTGTTTTTTTGTCTCAATAGTAGCAATATTATTATAGATATAAAAAAGCTGTCCACCTCGACGCTTCTCCCTTAAGACTATCTCTTTTATAAGCTTCTCATCATACTCTTTTACAAAACTTCGCACCCCTAGTCTTTCACTAGGAGGGGTGAGTAAACTACTCATACCTTTTATTTTTGAAAGTGCAAGGTTAAGTGTTCGTGGTATTGGTGTAGCACTCATAGAGAAAATATGTACATCATTTCTTAAGTCTTTTAGTTTCTCTTTTTGTTTGACCCCAAATTTATGCTCTTCATCTATTATTACTAAAGCTAGATTGTGTGATTTGACATTGAGTAGTGAGTGGGTTCCTACTACTAGATCAATAGTACCCTCTTGCAGTGATTTTTTAATTGAATTTTTATCTTTTATAGATGTTCTACCATCTAGTTTTGCCATTTTTACATCAAATGGTTCAAATCTTTTTTTGATACCTTCAAAATGTTGTGAAGCCAAAAGTGTAGTAGGACATACAAATAAAACTTGAAAACCATTTAAAAGTGCTGCTAACATACCATTCATAGCAACCTCTGTTTTACCAAAACCAACATCACCAGATAGTAGTCTATCCATAACAAGACCTGAGTTTATATCACCTAAAAACTCTTTAACACTTCTTGTTTGATCTTTTGTATATTCAAATCCACTTTGACCTTGAAAGAGTTTTAGCTCCTCTTTTGAAGTATCTATATAGATACCTTTTGTAAGCTCTCTTTTAGCAGCAATAGCAATAATATCACTTGCTATTGCAAAAAGTCTATCTTTTACCTTACCTTTTAGCTTAGCAAAGCTACCTTTTCCAAGCTTATCTAAAACAGCTACACTACCACCATCTGCTAAATACCTATCAATTATACCAATATTTTCAACAGGTATTAAAAGCCTATCTTCACTTGCATATTCTACAACTACAAAATCTCTTTTTGCACCCATTACTACAACAGGTTCGATTCCTCTAAATTGTCCAATACCATGTATCTCATGAACTACAAAATCATCTTTTTGAAGCTCATCAAGTACTATTTTTGGTTTCTTTTTTCGTTTCTTTTTTATCTCTTTATTTAAAGATAAAATCACCTCATCATCACTTACTAGATTTAGTATTTGATAATCTATCTTATAAGTTATATTTTTATCATTGATATCTAATTCATATGATCTTATTTTTGCTTCTGTTGAAGATATAATAGTGATTTTTTTCTCTTTGTGAAACTCTAAAAACTCTTGAATATTAGCAGGTTCAACTACCTTATAACTATTGGTATCAAGAATTGGCGTAGTACTAAGTAGCTGCTCTTTTGCTATTCTATTTTCATCGAAAATATATGCTTCTTCTACCTCATCTAAAGCTTCTTTTGTGATGGTACTTCTTAAACTATCTGTGTAAAAACTAGCCATCTCATCTAAGTACCAAAATCCTAAAGAGTGGATATCTTTTTCAAATACATCACTATTGCTATGCTCTATCTTTTCATTTATTAAAGCTAGTTTTTCATCATTTAATGCTAAAAATGAAGCAGATACAGTGAAGCTTTCAAGCTCCTCTTTATATGACTTTTGCGTCTCTACATCAAACTTTCGTATAGACTCAATCTCATCATCAAATAAACTTATACGATACCCAAACTCCTCATTTGGTGGACATATATCAATAATATCACCCCTTATCGATACTTCACCCTGTGCTGTAACGATATCTACGAAATAATATCCCCAGTTATATAGCTTATCTTTTAAAGAGTTGATATCAATAGTAGCAGCAAACTCTATAGTTAGACTATCAAAGCACTCATCATTTGGTAGTGGATAGGAGATAGTTCTTAAAGGTGCTATTAAAATCTTATTTTGTTTTCTATAGTTATGATACTCTTCTAAAGTTGCTGCAAGATCTTTGATCTCTTCACTAAAAGAGAGCAAATCATCTCCAAAATTTGCTCGTAGATCACTCAATACAAAAGGGGTGAGTCCTAAGTAACTTGCACAGTTTTGTGCTATATATGCTTGTTTTTCATCTGCTACTATTAAAAGTTCTATACCTTTGTTGTTTTTTATATGGTTAAATATTTTGTTCATCTATTTTCTTTTAAACTTTTTATCTCATTTTGTAAATCATTCACTTTTTCTAAAAGTAAATCAAGTTTTTCCTCTTCTCTATCCATCTGCTCATCTTTGTCTGCATTTTGAATTTTTTCCATCTCACCTATGATAACTGCCACAAAAAGATTAAAAAATACAAAAGCAGCAATGATAACAAAACTTACAAAATATGCCCAAGCCCAACTATAAAGCTCCATAGCTTCGTACATAACATCTGTCCAATCCTCAAAAGTAAGTACCCTAAAGAGTGTAAGCATAGAGGTTAAAAAATCTTTCCACAATCCAGAAGCCAATGACTCAAAGAAAAAGTTTCCTACAATTGCATAGATATAAAAAATTATAAACATCAATATAACAATATCAACAATTGATGGTATTGCACCAATTAGCATATCGATAATCTTTTTTAGCTCTGGTCTAGCGTTTAATAATCTTAAAACTCTAAAAATTCTCATAAGTCTAGCAATAGCAGCAAATGATGAGTTTTCCAGTGGAATTAGCGTAATAACCACAATAACAAAGTCAAAAACATTCCATCCATCTTTAAAAAAGTCTTTGATATTCTCTTCTGCTGATATTTTGATAATAATCTCTATTAAAAAATAGACTGTAATAAACATATCGATACTATAAAAAAGCCAACCATATGGCTGGGCTACTTGATCAATAGTTTTAAATCCTAATGCAGCTGCATAAAATAAAATTATCCCTGTTGTTAAATTAGAGAACCATTTTGCTTCTCTTATTTCTATAATTTTTTGTTTAAATGTCATATATATACCCTCTTATTTAGTTAAATCTTATAAGAGGACTATACTGCCTCTTTTTAAAAATGTATTGTATTTAAATAAGGTTTAATATAGGATTTAAAAGATAGTAACTCAATTGTGTATTAAAGTTTATATAAGATAGTAAAAATAAAAAAAGATTTAGTACACCCTAACAATCTCTTTTAAATAAGAGAAAGATTAAGGTGAACTATATAATAAATTTAGATATTATGCGTAAACAGAGACTCTATTGTAGTTGTCATTATCGCTTAAGATTTGACTTAATGAGTTTTTTAGAATATTACTTGTTTCTTCTGCAGTAAAATCAGTCTCTTCTGTTGAATATTTTTCTAACATATCCATAACTTCTGTTTTGCTATCATCATTTAAACTAAGAATTCTATTTGTATACTCCATAACTTCATCAAAAAATGATGTTGTACCATCTTCATCCTCTTCATCAATATTTAAAATTGTATCCAACAAAGAAGATATTGTACTCTCCTCCTCTTCACTTGGAGGTGGTGGTGGCATACCTTGTCCACCTTCACCTCTACCTAAGTCACCAACCTCTTTTGCATCAAAACCTTCTGCTTCCATAGCAGATGCTAACTCTTCTGATGGTTCGATTCCAGCTTCTTTAAAAGATTCCATTATGCTTTGAGCATCACTTGCACTTAAATTACTACTATCAAACTCCTCTAAAACTGAAGCTATTGTTTCTTGTTGAGATGTAGATAAACTACTACTGCTTGAGCTCGCTTGAGATGTCATCTCTTGAGGCATCGCCATTGTACTAGACGATATATTTCCTACCATTACTATTCCTTTTTTTTAAGTTAAAAAATTTTATACTATCTATTTAAATGATATTTAAATCTAAAGTAAACAAAAGTAAATATAATGAAATAATTTTAGGTTATTTCACAGTCTCAGAGACGAGGGGAACTAGAAATAATACCAAATCAAATTAGAACTAACAACTTAAAAAAATAGATAAAAGAGTAGATTGTGAAAAATATTATCGAAACTCTAGCCTTAGCTAAAGTGAGATAATATTTTTTGCAAGATACCTTTTAAGCTATTTTCCTTACAGGTAGTACAGTTTGCACTTACTAAGCAATATTTTTAGATTTGAACTAGCTAGCTAGTCCTGTATCTAAAAATATAACTTATCAAGCACAACTTGTACTATTTAAGTGCTAGTTATAATTTTGATTTGGTATAACCATATTATCTACATCCCAACTACATCCTACTCAAATAAAGTTCAAAAAGTGGGTCTTGCAAATAAAAACGACTTTTTTTAGTATCTATCACATCTTTTGCTTGGTAGATATTTTCTCCACCAAAATAAACCAAAAACTTTAAGGCTTTTTTTTGGTATTGGCTTAAGTGGTTCCCACTCATTTAAAAATAGATCTTCCTCTTTTTTATAAGTTCTTTTGCACTAATA
>JAYEJC010000156.1:0-15467 GCA_034660335.1 Campylobacterota bacterium | reverse complement strand
CCAATAAAATAGATAAAATCAACACCAAATATATCTCTTTGTGAGCTAATTCAAATTTTATTTTTTTATGTGTATTGTGTTTGTAGATAAATTGTTTTATATCAAAATCATTTTTTATAAAACCCATCACTTTATAGATATTAACTATTTTTGTTAATTTATCCTCATCCAAACACCCTATCTCTTGACTTCCTTGATGATATACTAAATCTTTAAGTATCTCACCCTCTTTTATATAGCTAAGTAAAGTTTTGTTTTGAGTGTTATATTTTGTGTGTATTATTTGAGCACTTTCTACAATATTTTCAAAAGCATATCTCCAACCCTTCATAGATGCTTCATAAAAATCTTTTGTTAATTTTGGATTTGATTTTATAAAAGATGATGAAGTAAATAATATATCACTATATAGATCAAAGCTATAATCCTTTGGATGAAATATTTGGTATTTGATATCTTTATCTTTTAGTTTTATCGGTTCATTTGATACATATGAAGCCATAGCATCTGCTTTTCCATTGATAAGATCATCTAAATTAAATGTATGTTTTTGGATATTGATATCATCTTTTAATATGTTTTTTGAATTTAACATAGCCATAATAGAAGCTGTTGATTTTGCATCTGATGTTATCATAATATTTTTATGTTTCAAATCAGATAGTTGTTTGATATCATCTCTTTTTAGAGTCAAAAGCATCAAAGGTGATTTTTGAAATATTGCAGCTAAAGCAACTATATCTTTCCCCTCTGATTTGTCTATTATCAAAGATGAACGACCAATAGCAAAATCAACTTTTTTGTTTTCTATATCTTTTATTAGATTTGTATCATTTGAAAACTCTTTGATAGTTAGATCAATACCTACTTCTTTGTAGTAGCCTTTTTCAATAGCTATATAATACCCTGCAAATTGAAATTGGTTGAGCCAACTTAGTTGCAATGTGATTTTTTTGTTTTCAATAGCATTTAAAGTAGCTATAAATAACAATGCAATTAGTATTAAATGTCTCATATTAAAATCCTCGCTACTACAAAGTTGTAATCTAAATTATTAGAGGTGCCCTAAAATAAAATCATCTCTTTTTAGATGCCATTTTCAACCAAAAATAACCAAAAAATCCTGCAAAAAGTGATGCAGCTAAGATACCAACTTTAGCTTGAAATATCAATTCAGCATTTCCTATAAATGCAAGATCAGCTACAAATATAGACATAGTAAAACCAATACCACCTAAAAATGCTACACCAAATATCTGACTCATAGAGCTATTTTCAGGTAATTTTGCTATTTTTAGCTTTATAGCAAGCCAAGATACACCAAAAATACCTATAACTTTTCCAAAAATAAGACCAGCTATTATACCTAAAGAAACTGGCTCAAGAATAGTAGAACCAATTGAGCTAAAGTCTATACTAATACCTGCGTTTGCCAAAGCAAAAAGAGGTATAATGATCAAAGCAACAGGCAAATGAAGATCATGTTCTAGTCTTCCTGTTGGTGTACCTACTGAATCAATTTTGTCTTTTATATTTAATAAAATTGCTTTTTGTTTTTCATGCATTATATGATCAGTTGCTACTGGATACTTTTCATATTCATAAATCAAATCTTTTGTATCATCAGCAAATGTCACTGGTGTTCTTTTTGGTTTTGATGGTATAGTCAAAGCTGCTATTACCCCAGCTATTGTAGCATGAACTCCAGATTCAAGCATAAAAAACCACATAAATAATCCAACTATAAAGTATGGCAAAATAGCATGTATTCCAAACCTATTAAATGCAACCATAATTATAAACATAACACCTGCTAAAATTAGTGGTAGCATATTTATAGTATCTGTATAAAAAAGTGCTATTACAAGTACAGCACCCAAATCATCCACAATAGCAAGTGCTACTAAAAATGTCACTAAAGCTGCTGGTACTCTTTTGCCTAATAATACCAAAGCACTAATAGCAAAAGCGATATCAGTAGCCATAGGTATTCCCCAACCTGATGCACCTGCTGTTCCTGAATTGATACCAAGATAAATCAAAGCAGGAAATATCATACCACCTATAGCTGCTAGAATTGGTAAAATAGCAACTTTTATATTAGAAAGTTCACCTGCTAATATCTCTCTTTTTATCTCAAGACCAATAATAAAAAAGAATATAGCCATAAGTCCATCATTTATCCAGTGATGCAGTGAACTTGATAGTTCCCATGAACCAACATTTAATTCAATATTTATATGAAAAAAATGTGCATAAGCCTCTGCTAATGGTGAATTTGCTAAAAGTAAAGCGACTATTGTCATAAACATCAAAACAAGTCCAGTTGTTGTTTGTGCATGCAAAAAGTGTTCAAATGGTGTGGATATTCTTTTAAAAGCTTTCTCCCACGGGGCATATAATTTCATTTTCTCTCCAATTGTTTTTATATTAGTATAATATTAACAATATTTATATTAAAATATAATTTTTAAAAATAATAATATCACATATTATAGTATATTATATTGCAAATCAATTATAAATAACCAAATCATCATTTAACTTTGGATAAAATAAAAAAATAATAAGGGGAATGATGAAAGAAAGAGTGTTAAAGATAAAATTATTTTTTTATAATCTTACAGATAATAAAGAGCCTGATTATACATTGTTTTTTATAGCATCATTTTTAGTTAGTATTAGTATTGTATTTTCATATTCACTACCTATGTATAGAGTATTTCATTTGGATTATGGACAATTTCATTTTTTGATTAGACAATTTATTGTTGGTGTTTTTTCTATATCTCTTATGTGGGTCTTTTCACAAATAAAACCAGAAAAACTTCTCCCTTTTGTTGGATGGTTTGTGTTTGCTATATTTGGACTAGCTATATTGGCTATGAAATTTTTGCCACCTAGTTTAGTCATAGAATCAGGTGGAGCTACAAGATGGATAAGGTTGCCATTTATATCACTCTCACCTGTTGAGTTTTTTAAAATAGGATTTGTTTATTATTTAGCACACTCATTTCATAGAAGAATATATTTTACAACAAATATGTCATTTTTTGATGAGATTAAACTACTTTCGCCATATGGATTTATTTTTTTGATACTTGCTTATTTTATAGCAATAGTACAAAAAGATCTAGGTCAGACTGTAGTTATTGGTACTATTATCTTTATGATGTTGATTTTTGCGAATAGAAGTTGGAAAATATTTTTATCTATCATTGTAGTTGCATTTAGTGGAATAGCTGCTTTGGTTATGATTTTTCCACATAGAATAGATAGAATCAAAAGTTGGTGGGGAATGGTACAAGATAGTATTTTGCCACATCTTCCTATAGGGCTTGCAGATCGTTTAAAACTAGAAAGCTATACAGAAGCATATCAAGTTGGTCACGCTATAAATGCTATTCACAATGGTGGATTGACAGGTGAAGGTATAGCAAATGGCTATATAAAGCTAGGTTTTTTAAGTGATGTTCACACAGATTTTGTATTAGCTGGTATTACAGAGGAGATTGGTTTTTTTGGATTGTCTATTGTTGTACTTCTATTTTCATTTCTGATTATTAGAATTTTTAGAGTCAGTAGAATGTTAAAAAACAATGAAAAAGATACAGAATATCATCTATTTACAGTAGGTATTGCTATCATGCTTGGTACTGCATTTATGATAAATGGCTTTGGTACATCTGGTATCATCCCTATAAAAGGTCTTGCTGTTCCATTTTTAAGTTATGGTGGAAGTTCACTTTTAGCATCAAGTATAGCAGTTGGTTTGATTTTGTCAATCAGTAGAAATAATTCTAATTATAAAAAAAGTAGATATGAAAAATAGATCTAAAAAAAGAAATATAAAACTTTGGTATTTGGTATTAAGTAGTTTGTTTTTTATTTTGATGATATTTTTATATCTTCTAAATATATATGATATCACAACAGACAATATCAAACTACCATCAAAAAACTTTGGAAAAAAAGAGATAGCAGTTCGAGGTTCTATTGTCACATCTGATAATTTTAAAATCGCAAAATCAACACAAGCTTATAAGGTGATTATAGATACACGATTTTTAGATTCAAACAAAATAGGTCTTTTTGTTACACTTTTTTCAATATATACAAATATTGACAAACAAGAGATACAAGATAAAATTGATAACCAAAAACACAAAGGTAGACTTGTCTTGACCTACAATATAGACTCAAGAACAGCAGCAAATCTAAATCAACTAAAACCAAAACTAAACAATCTGGATATATTTATTCCATTGGTTAAAAAAAGCTCCTTTATAATAGGTATGGATATATCAATAAGTGGTGATAAGAGGATATATCCATATGGAAACTCAATGACTCCACTTACTGGATTTATAAAAAAATATGAAACAAACAAAGATATCACAAGACTAAAAGGTGTAAAAGGTGTTGAGAGATTTTATAACAATGAGTTAGATGATATTACAAATGGATTAAAAGTTGGCTCACGAGATCATCTTGGGGATATTATTTTTAATAAACAAAGCAAAATTATAAATAGATCAGATGGTAAATCTATAAAACTAAATATACCACTCAAACTCCAACAAAATATAGAATACTTAGCAGATAACTATAAAAATAAGTTTGAAGCAAAAGAGATTATTATCTCTATTATGGATAGTACAACAGGAAAAATATTCTCTTTGGCAACATCAAATAGATATAATCCAAAATCTATCAAAAAAGATGAAGTTTCATATCTTGATCTATCTGCTATTGAGCATCAGTTTGAGCCTGGTTCTGTTATCAAGCCTATATCTATGGCTATGGTTTTTGATAAAAATAAAGTAAAACTAGGTGAGCTAATAGATGCTTTTAATAAAAGTAAAAGAGATAAAAAAGGTGAATACAAAAAGGGAAAATATAAGCTTGGTAGACATAGAATTGGTGATGACCATAAATTTAAAACAAGATATATAACTCCAACTGATACTATTATATATAGTAGCAATATTGGTATTTTACAATTAGCTCAAAGATTGACAGGTTTGGAGTTTCGCGATGGGTTTCATAAGTTTGGTTTAGGCAAAAAAACAAATATAGACCTACCCTATGAAAAACCGGGTTTGATACATAGCCTAAACCAATATCAAGCATATGAAAACAAAGATAGAGACAATGTCTTTAAAGCTACAGATTCATATGGTCAGGGTATCACTTCTACTTTTATGCAAGTTTTAAAAGCTTATAGTGTGTTTAATAATGATGGATATATAGTCACCCCTTTAGTAGTATCGGCTATAATGGATAGCAATCATAAAATAATAAAAAAAATAAAACAATCAAAACCTATAAAAGTGATAGAGAAAAAAACAGCACATATCATAAAAGATATGTTGATAAAAACAGTTCAAATAGGTACAGGTGTAGGTACAAAAATAGATGGGCTAGAAATAGGTGGAAAAACAGGTACCGCACAAATAGCTAGAAAAGGTAGATACCAAAGGGAATATATAAGCTCATTTTTTGGTTTTGCAAATGATAAAAAATCAAAATACACAATAGGTGTAACAGTATTTGAACCTATTTGGAGATATCACTACGCTTCTACCTCTGCTGTTCCTGTTTTTAAAGAAACCGTAGAGACATTGATAAAGCAAGGGTATCTTAAAAAAGATATTTAGAGGTGCAGTATTTAAAAATATTTTTTGACTATAGATATATTGTATCTATGTATGTGTTGTTTGATTGCTTCTGAAGATATCTCTTTGTTTTGTTGGTCTATCCATTTTTTTGGACTATAGTTTGATATAGCTTCAAAAATATCCAATAACTTCTTTTTTGGTAGATTTTGTTTTGTTTTTTCACAAATACGACCTTGATTATCTGCATCAGCTAGAGTGATTAGATCTTCAAGTAGAGATTTGTCTTTTCTGAAAGATTCAAAAAAACTAGCTATCTTTGTAGCTTTCATCTCATCTAAGATATATATTTTGATATGATTTTGGATTAAAAAAAGTACTCTTTTTTTTAGTTTTGTTGGTATATTTATATCTATCAAGGACTCTATTATCTCTTTTTTATCATGTCCTGATGAGTTGCCGTATCTTCTATAACATATAGGCTTTGCTATATCATGATAAAGAGCAGCCAATTTTAAAACAGCTGAACAATCTGATAAGTTTTTTAAAACCATCATTGTATGTATAAAACAGCTATCTTCCATATGGTATAAAGAACCCTCTTTTAATGTAGTAAGAGAATATATAGATGAAAATATACTATCTAAAACCCCCAGCTCAAATAGTGTCTGAAAAAATATATCTGAATTTTTTAGTTTTAAAACCTTCTCTATCTCTTTGTATACTCTATCTTTTTGTAGAGTTTTTAGCTCATCTTTCATATTGTATATCAATACTTTTGTTGTATGGTGTATTTTCCATTGGTATCCAAATGTAGCTCTAAATCTAGCGATTCTTAAAACTCTAATTGGATCTTCTACAAAAGCTGTGGAGGTGTGTCTTAGTATTTTGTTATCTATATCATCTTTTCCTTTGTATGGATCAATAAATATAGAGTTTTGTTCATCATAAGCTATACTATTTATTGTCAAGTCCCTTCTTTTTAGGTCATCTTCTAAACTAATATTTGAAGTATCTGTTTCAAAGCCATTGTACCCTTTTGATATTTTTTTTTCTACTCTAGCTAATGCTAACTCTTCATTGTTTTTGGTGATAAAGACAGGGAAATCTTTGCCTATTTTTTCTAAATGATCAAAATCACTTGCTTTATATCCAACAGCTACATAGTCTTTGTCACTAAATGGTATATCCATAAGCATATCACGAACAGCGCCACCGACTAAATATATCTTTTTTTTCAACACTTTTATATCTCTAAAAACTTTTTGATAGTTTGAACAAACTTATCTATATCTTGAAGTGGATCTCCTAGTAGTAGCATTTTGTTTTCCATAGCTCTTTTGTGTGGTAAGAAATCAGTTGGTTGCTCTGTATTAAAACTAGGATTAAACTCCTCATGAGCTGTGACCATCACTATCTTTCCATCATCATCTATTATGTTTTTTAGTGCCATATATTTATATACTAGTTGGTCTAGTTTGATGTTTTTTGTATATTTACACTCTATCATATGGAGGTGATTTTCTTTCATAATAAGTATATCAAACTCATTTGGTATGAAGTTGCTACCATCTATATATTGTCTCACCTCTACACCTAGCTGTATATCATCAAAATTTAAGTGCTTTATTTTCAGATAGATATAGTACTCAAATAGCCCACCTGTGATTAGTTTTTGATCTTTTTTTGGATTTTTTATATCCATTTGAAGTATAAGTTTATTTATATTTTTAAATCTTATATCTGTAAAAGTTGGATTGTATTCTCGTTGGATATAGTTTGCAAACTCTTTAAACTCTTTTTTGTGTTGTTCAAATATTGTTATTATTTGGTGTTGGTATTTTTTTGCAAAAAGTTTTGACTCTACTGCGTCTATTTTGATATCTTTTAAGATAAAGTGATCTTTTATAGGGATAACCTTATCTATTTTATGTGTTTCCATACTATTTTTTGTGATGATATTATAGTGATTATCAAATCTATCGTATGATATTATTTGGGCTTCTAGTGGCAAAAAAGCTTGAGATAGAAGGATATTCACATTTGATAGTCCATCTGTGCAGTTTAGTAGAAGTTTTTGTTTGTTTTTTGTGTTTTTGTCTATAAATCGTATTGTATTTTCTATAGCTTCAAAGCTATCTTCATCTATTATGTGAGTAAGTGTTTTTATATTTAGATAAGATCTTTTTGAATACTCTTTTATACCTCTTATCACTCTTTTTGCTTCTTTTACATCACATTTAAAATCATCATAGATGATGATATGTTTTTTAATCTTTTTTGCATATTGATAAAATACAGGTAAAACTGAACTATGAAAGTCCCCTATTATTGATACTAGTGTCATATTAGACCTTTTTTATTTGTAGATTTTTAAATTTATAATAGCTTTATCATTTGATATAAATATATCACATATTTAATTTTTACTTACTTAAGAGTATGGGGAGATACTCTTAGGATTAAAGGAGATTAAAATTGATACTTATAAGCTATAGTAGTAAGTGTCATATCTATATCTACTAAACCTGCACTATCACTTAGTGTTCCTGTTTTGTATGAAGCATCTACAAAATGCCCACCAGTGATATTATAACTACCATCCAAACCATAAGCAAATCCAGCGAAATCAGTAGTATCTGTATCTTGCTCATCTAGTGCTAGTCCATGTATACTTGCACTTAGTCCTAGTGCTATTTTGTTATTTAATGGGTATCTATACCCTACCCCAAACTCAGTCAATCCACCCAACTCACTCGAATGATATCCTAAATCAAAGTGAAAATTACTGTTTTCTTTACTAAGCTCTGCTTTTATACTTGTGGTACTTTCAGATGCTTCACCGAAGTCTATACTACCAACACCTAGTGCTACTTTTACTGTTTGTGCTGCATTTGCAGATGTAAGTAGTGATATACCCACTAAAGATGCTAGAGTTATTTTTTTGATATTCATATTTATTTCCTATTGTAATTTGTTGTTACTTTACACTACTGTAGGGAGTTGTAGTGTAATTATAATCTATAGCAACGACTGGGTCAATTCGTTTGTATTTTATGTTTGTAATTTTTTTATAATTATTCAAACATCAATATACACTCCCATCGGGGAGAGACTGTGAAATAACTTATATTCATAGTTTCAAATCAATGTACAAACTAAAAAATAAATCATGTCGGAACCCACGACTTTAGTCTGGGCATATTAATAGTCTGGACTAAAGTCCAGATTCCGAAAAGCTTGGAACGACGACTTTAGTCGGGGAATAATAAAATAATTTTAGGTTATTTCACAGTCTCAGCACGATGAGAGCGAGCTAAAAATCCACTAATCTTATCTCATCTTCTTTTTGTTGAAGTATAATTTTCAAAAACATATCATTTATAGTGTATTTTCCAATTGCTACTTTTCTAATAAGCCCCATATCTTCTAGTGAACTATGTACATTGTATAGAGTTTTGCTCTCTAAAGTTTGTTTTTGATTATTTGCTATATTGTATAGTACATCAAGGCTATGTTTTTTTTGTTTTGCTTTTGAGATAAGTTCATCTATATATGCTTTGTTTGAAAGTATCACATCTATAAGTGTATCATATAGGTTTTGAACTATTAGCTCTTTTATATCATTTGCAAGAGCTATGAAGTATAGTTTTTGTAGTACTTGTAAAGAGTAATCAGGATGACCACCAAGATATTCTAAAAGGTATTTTAATCCATCACATTTTATACCTTTTTCTTCAAATACTTTTTTACTATATCTATATAACTCATCCACATCCAAAGGTGGAAGCTCAACTATAGTTGCAAAATGGAAAAATGCAGATGACTTTTGCTCAAATATTTGTGTCATAATTGACTCAATACTTCCTAAAAATATATAAGTGATGTTGTTATGGTGTTGCATCACTGATCTTGACTTATCAAGTATATCTTTTGATGCGATTTTTAGTATATCTTGAAACTCATCTAATGCAAACTTGATATTTATATCTTTCTTTTTTGCTATAGTATTAAGTAGATCCAAACTATGTAAAAAATATTCCACTTCATCTATATCATCTTTTTCACACATCTTGATAGTAACCTGTGCTATATCATCTAGCTTTACCTTTTGAATTGATTTTATTAGATCAAACATAGAGTTTTTTACTTTGTACAAAAAGTTATCAATAGCAGATATCTTATATGCACTATTGATGATTTTCTCAGCAAGGGATTTAAGAGTACTAGCTATTTTTATATCTATATAGACAAACTCATACTCTTTTTTATCTTCTAAAAGATGCTTTATGATAGAGGTCTTCCCAAATCTTCTTGGAGCTTTTATCATAAACGATTGGTTTTGGTCTATATATGTTTGAAAAAGTGGCAAATGCTTTTTTCTATCTATGAAATCTTTTCCTGTGACTGGATTACCTGTTTTAAACATATTGTTTCCTTCGGTGAATTTCATAGATAATTATATCTATAAATTCGCTAGATGTCAATATGGATAGATACTAATATCTAGTTTTTTTATAGATACTACTTTAAACTCTTCGGAATTGTAACTTTAGTAGCGACTATTGCCAATCCAAACTTACATTACGCCCAGACTAAAGTCGTGGGTTCCGAAATGATTTGTTTTTTAGTTTGTACATTGATTTGCAACTATGAATATAAGTTATTTCACAGTCTCAGGACGATGGGAGCGAGTGGATGAAAATGCTTTAGTGAACATCTAAACTTCTTCCAAAAGCCATTTGTACAATGGGATGATAAATATTTTTTTATCATCTATTTGTATGGTTTTATCTTCACTTTGTGTGATAAGATATGAACTTTGAAGATTTAGATAATCCATAGCTTCTTTTAGTCCATCTAGTTCTCTTTTTCTTGTTTTGGCATCAGATATATCTACACTAACATTGACTAGCATCTCTTTATTATAAAACTTTGCATAGAAGTCCACCTCTTGTTTTTGTTTGTAGTAATAGATATTTTTTGTCTGTCGTCGCAAATGTAAAAAAACTATATTTTCATAGAGTTTACTTATATCTTCACTTATAGCATAGTCATATATTTTTTTAAATCCATTGTCTATGGCATATATCTTTTTTGGATTTCTTTGCTCCTCTTTGATAGAGTTTCTATATATTGGTACAGTAAAAAGTGTATAGGCATCTTCTAGGTGTGAAATGTACTGAAATATAGTATCTTTACTTAGTTTGTAGCCCAAAGATTTAAACTCATTGTAAAGTTTGTTGAAACTTATAAGTGTAGCCATATTTGTAAAACAGTATTTGTTTAGGATTTTAAGTAAGCTACGATTTGATATATTGTATCTATCTACTATATCTTTGTATACTATTAGTTCAAGATAGTCACTTAGTATCTTTCTTGATATAGTTTCATCTTCACTTATTGTTTCTGCAAATCCACCATCAACTAGATAACTAGTAAGTCCATTTTTGATATAGTTGAGTGACTTTGAAGAGTGAAGATTGACAGCTATATCTTGAGCTTCTAAATACTCTTTAAATGAAAAAGGAAATATCTCATAAGATATAGTACGACCTCTTAGGCTTGTAGCTATCTCCGTTGAAAGAAGCTTTGCACTAGATCCTGTGATAAATATCTGTATATCAAGAGTATCATATATCCTTCTTATATAAATCTCCCAGTTTGGTACAGCTTGTATCTCATCTAAAAAAAGATACACTTTCTCATCTGCTTTTTTTGGAAACATCTCATAGTAGCTTTCTAGTATCATATCAAGATGTGATAGTTCAAGTGGATAGAGTCTATCATCTTCAAAATTTATATAGATGATATTTTCTTTTGGTATAGTTTGTCGTAACTTATCTATCATATCAAATAGTATAGAGCTTTTTCCACTTCTTCTAACACCTATAAGAGATACTATTTTTTTACTATCTAGTGGTATATTATAATCTCTTGATAGTATCCCTTTTATAGGTTTTTCTATAAAGTCTGTGATGAGTCTTTTAAATATATCTTTCATTTTTATCCTTTTATATAGGGATAATTATAGCTATTTCTATCACTATAGTCAAGTTCTAAACTTTTAAAACTTTTCTAGTTCCCATCGTCTCTGATGGGAATTCATACTTATGTTTTACTATTTATAATTATCAAATACTAATATACACCCCCCATCGAGGACGATGGGAGCGAGTGAAAAAATAGTAATTTTCATGGTAGCAGTTTTCACGTTTCAATCCCCTAAAAATCGGGTCATGTTGTATTGGTTCACAATCTAGTGTTTATCATCATCTCTACTCTTAAATAAAACTTACATATAAAATTAAAGCTATCTTTAAGTAAAAACATCTCAAAATCCTTCTAAATACAAAAGTTTTTAATATTAAGTAAAACTTAAATAAAAGTCAACATTTGGTTTGTTAAAAAACTTCACGATTATATCTAAACACTACTTATCTTATGATAAAAGGCTCATCTAAATCTACTGCAATTCCAGATTTGAAACCACTGTTTTTAATAGTGTATATCCTTATATCATCTTCATCTATACTTATTAACTCTTTTAGTTCTACAATAATCTTATCTATCTCTTTTCTTGTGCTTTTTTGTAGTAAAAATATACTGTACTGTATACGAAAAGCATTTTTTTCTAAGTATTTCGCCACTTGGGATAATCGCTTTGTTCCTTTGATATCATCTACTTCAACTGTAGCTATATCATAACAAATAAGATAATCTTTTTTTACTACACTCATACTGTTTTTACCCTTTTGTATTTTGCTATGATATTGCCATACCCATCTATAAAAAATATCTTTATATATTTGGAAATGGCAAAACAGTCACTTATATTTAGTGCTATATCTTTGTGGATATACAGATTTTTGATATTTTGTACCCCATATATTTGAGATAGCACCCCATCGCTTACCTCTATATAGGTATCTTTTAATTTGATACTAAGTTCTTTGTTTTTTAGTATCAAATCTCTTTTTTTATTATCTCTTTTTTCAAAGTTATTATTTGTTTGTTTAGTTTCTTGTTTAAGCTGTCCATAAATGGCTTGAGTATCTTCCATAGCTTTCTCCTTGATTCGTATTTGAGATAAACTCCACCTTTAAGTGTAAAGTCATCAGTAGTAAGTGTTTGGTTTAGAAATAGCTTTGCTACAAAGTTATTGATATCTGCACGAAGAGGCTCCATAAGGTCACTACTTAAAGCAAAGTGATTTCTAAAAGGTGTATGCAAGTAGCTAATACTAGGGTCAAATCCCCTCATATAAAGCTTGGCTGTTATACTATGATATGCCAAAGTATATATGAAACTAAGTACTGCATTTATAGGGTCTTGAGGTGGGTTTTTACTTCTATATCCTTTGGTGAGTTTTCTCTCAAACATAGCAAAATAGTGACCAAAATATTTTCTAGCAAATGCACCCTCAACACCCATGATACTATCTATATCTTTTGCAAGAGCTAGTGAAGTAAGCTCATCTTCTATAGATATATCACACTCAAACTCTTTGAGACTTTTTTGGTGGGATAAAATCTTTTCATAGATTAATCTTTTGGCTATATCTATGTTTTGATTTAGAGCTTTGTATTGCATCACTTTTAGTTCACTATTTTTTGATATAGCTGGTAAAGTTAGAGCAAATTTTTTACTATCTTTACTGAGATATAGTAGTGGTATGTTTTCATTTGATATAATTATGATAGTTTTTGGTGTAACAGTTACACTTTCTGTGAGTATAAGTAAGTCGATAAGTTTACAAGGTATGGTGTGATTTTTTGTATATATTTTCGCACCTTTTATCTCTAGTTTCTCTTCATTTTTATCTATGATTACACTTCTCATATTATTATAACTCCCTCTTGATACTCTATATCTATATTTTTTCCTATTATTATAGGGTCATTTTCAACCTCTATGATATTTATCTTATCTTGCTTGTGATCTATTAGTTTGCTTAGTTCTTTTAAAATATTTTTCACCTCATTTTTAGAAGCTGGTATCTGCAAAGCTGACTTTTGACCACCAAAAGTAAACTGGTATGAGTGTCTTCGCACCTTATAAAGTCTTTTTGGATCTGCTATATCGTAGCACAATAGGTAGTTTTTTCTCATAGTTTATACTCCTTATGATGAAAGTATAAACTATATAAACGAATGGGTTATTTCGTTTAATAGTATTGACAAAAATATTTTAATGATATATAATAATATATAAATATTATATAAGGATAGATATATGTACGCACTTGAACAGTTAGAAAAACAGCAAGTAGGTCTAAGACTACCAAAATATCTTATAGATGAGATAGATCTCATTACAAAAGAATACTCACTAAATAGAAGTGAAATTATCACAGAATCAATCAAAAACTTTATATCTGAACAAAAAAGTAAAAAACTATACGAAAGCTTTGAACAATCATCTAAAGAGATGAAAAAGATATTAAAAAATGATGATGATTCACATCTTGGAACTTTAAGAGAGTTTATAGATGAACTTAACGATTAAACCACTTGAGTCTTTTAAAAAAAGTGTCAAAAAACTAGCAAAACGATATAAAAATATAGCCAAAGATCTATACACATTAGAAGAGGAACTTACCTCAAATCCAGCTTGTGGTACACATATAGGATCAAACTGCTATAAGATACGAGTAGCCAACTCAAGTATCCCTACTGGTAAAAGTGGTGGCTTTCGTGTAATATATTATAAAAAAATAAAAAATACAATATACCTAATGGATATCTACTCAAAAAGTGATATGGAAAATATCACTGATGAGAAGATATTGGAGATTTTGAGAGGGAATGGGTTAAACTAGATTTTTGATAGATATTACTTACCTTTTAAATAATCTTCTTTAGTTACTACTAAATAACTCTCTTTTTTACCATCACTTAAGCCTTTGGCTTTTTGAATAAGATGATTTTTTACTTGCTCTTTATTTACACTGTTTTGCCACTTACACTCAATATATGCAATATTTTCATCATCAAAGGCTACTATATCTATCTCTTCTTTGTTGTTCCAGTATCTTCCAATTTTAGTTGGGATAAAATCAAGATATTTTAGTGGCTCTTCTATCATATCTTCTAATACAAAATCTTCAAAAGCAAAAGATACAAACTTATCATTGAAGTTTAAATCTATCTCATCTAAGACCACTTTTGTTTGTTCTATCTCAAGATAATTATAATTTTTATACACATAATAAAACCAAAAATTGAGGAACTTATCTTTGATTTTATACAATCCCATTTTACTTTTAAGGGGATTTTTTTCTGTTATTGGTATCTCTTTTACTACTATATCAAGCTCAATAAGTTTTAACATATATTTACTAAGGTATGAGGAGTTTACTTGAAGTGACGAAGCTATATGACCAATTTTGTGATTTCCTTTGGATATAGACTCCAAAATACTAAAATAACTAGCACTATCGTTTATATCATCTTTAAGTAAAAAGTTCCCCTCACTATATAAATAACTATTTTTATTAAGTATCTTTTTTTCTAAATTCTCTTTAAACGAAAGACCACTATCATATTCATTTAGATACTTAGGAATTGTACCAAAAGAGCTATATACTAGCATCTGTTCAAGCCTAGATAGTGTTGGAAGAAACTCTTTTATATGATTGAACTTTATAGGTTTTATATGAAATTGTGAAGTTCTTCTTCCATATAATGGTGCATTGTAGTTTAATACTTCACTTTGCATCATAGATAAAACAGATCCACAAAGTATAAGATAGATATTTGAATTTTGTAGTTTAGTATCCCAAAGCATCTGAAGTTTTGAAGAAAAAGCCTTGTCTTTTTGTGCTAAATACTGATACTCATCTATTAC
>JAYEJC010000155.1:0-4092 GCA_034660335.1 Campylobacterota bacterium | reverse complement strand
AATTTAATAGCATTACTTAGAAGATTTGACAAAACTTGCTTTAATCTTAATATATCTCCTGTTAGGGTTATATTTTTATTCTCATCTAACTTAGCACTTTCGCACACTTTACAAACTAAGTTTATATTTTTTTCATCTGCTTTTGCTTTAAATAGTTTTTTGATACTTGTAAACTCCATATATGGATCAAAATCTATAAGCTCTATATCCATATTTCCATCTTGAAGTTTTGATATATCCAAAATCTCATTTATTGTATGAAGAAGTGAATTAGCACTTGAATCTACAATATCTACGAACTCTTTTTGCTCATCTTTTAAATCTGATTGTTTTAGAAGTTTTGTAAATCCTAGCACACCATTAAGTGGTGTTCTTATCTCATGTGACATATTTGCTAAAAAAGTTTGTTGAGATTGTTTTGCTTTTCTCTCTTCTAAAAGAGATTTATGTAAGGCTGTTGTATCATATCTAATAGCTATATATTCATATATATTTCTATTTTCATCAAGTATAGGCACAATAACTGTATCTACATAGTATGTTGATCCATCTTTTGCTTTGTTTTTCATATTTGAATATCTAAAAAACATTTTCGCTTTTACAGTTCTCCACATATTTTCAAAATCACTTTTTGGCATATCGGGGTGTCTTACTATATTATGCGGCTGTCCTATAAGTTCATCTTTTCTATATCCACTTATTTTACAAAATGCATCATTTACATAGGTTATTATCCCATATCTATCAGTCTTTGATACTATGGCACTATAATCAAAAGCATTTTGATACTGCACATATAAGCTTCTCTCTTTTTTAAACTGTACCCTTTCATCTATTTTGATAATAATCTCATCTATTAAGGTTATTAAATCTTTTATAATTAATGGTTTTGGTAGATAGTTATTAAGAATATCTGCATGGCTTATATCTTTCATATAGTGATTAAAACTATGTCCTGATATAATTATACTAAATATGTCTTTATTTAATTCTCTTATTTTAGAAAGCATCTTGAAGCCATTTAATTTTGGCATCTCAATATCTGTGATCACTAAAGATATGTTTTTAGTTGTATTAAAGTCATTTTCAAATTTTAAAAAGCCATCTTCACCATCTACAGCTATTATGATATTTTGAAATAACCCCTCCATTATATCAAGTGTAACTTCTCTTGAAATTCGATCATCTTCAACATAAAGAACTGTTAAATTATATTTTGCTGTACTATTTACCATATCTCTTTTACTTATTTTTTATTAAATTTTGCAGTTGAATACAACTACTTAAAACAGAAGCATTTATATAGTATACATCTATAGCTGTTTGATTATCAAATACATTTATCTTCCAATCTTTTAAATCAATAAAAACTGCTTTTATATACTCTGCTATATAGACTGCTTTTGATTCATCATATAAAGATAGATCCATCTCATCTATAGTTTTTCTTAACAACTGTATTGCAGATGAGATCTCATAAAATTCTGAAAAACTATTTAAAAATATCCCATATTTATTTAGTATAAAAGCTATCGTATCTCTATGGTTTTCAAAAGTATCTTTATTTAGCAGTTCTGTTATAACTTCTATATCATCATCTGCTTCATCAATAGAATCCATAATATAATCTATATTTCCACACTCTTCTAAATACTCTTTGGCTGTTACTTTTGGAGCTGTATTATTCGCTTGTGTCATAGTCTCTTCATGCTCTTCATCTTCATCTTCAAAAAAGTCTATAAATTCACAAAATTCATCCTCTTCAATCTCTTGGTTGTTTGTTATTCTTTTTTCGATAAATCTATCTATAATTTTTGAAACCATATTTTTATCGTAAGGTTTTATGATATAAGAGTTTGCACCTTTTAGTTTAAAAAGCATTTTATGTTTTTTCTCACCCATGGATGTTGACATACATATACATGGATTGTTTGAGTTGTAAGATTTTCGTATCTTATTTAAAACTTTAAATCCATCAACTCTTGGCATCAATACATCTAAAAATATCATATCAAATTCAGCTTCTTTTAACATATCTAAAGCAAATTGCCCATCTGTGGCAAACTCGAAATTTATCTCTATACTGTTTTGCTTAAAAATATCATTAACATGATAAGCTAATAATTGAGCGTTTACCTCTACATCTTCTGCTATTAAAATATTTACTAATACATTTTCCATTTTTATACCTTATTTATAGGTATTTATTATATTGTAAAGTTATGTAAAGTTTGGTTGTAAGATAGATATATATATATATATATATATATCTACTGTTACTGTGTTACACGATGTAACTTAAAAATTACTTTTTGTAACTATCTTCTTTTTTTACTTTTACGATGTATATTTACTTTGTATGTAGCATCTCTTAAACTATCGATAAGTTTAGTAGATAGTTATATTGAAACAATATAGTTATCTATTAACTCTTTAAAAGATTTATCATACTCTTCAATATTTATAAAATGAAAAATTAGTTTATCCGTATCGATATTTAGAACTGTTGTATCAAATGGGTTATGTTTCATAATATGATACTTGTTTGCAATATAAATATTTCCATTCTATACCATTCCGTTTTGAATTTTAATTATTTTATCTAAAATCAACTTTAAAATGATGCTAAGTTTTGGATAGTGTTGTAGAGTAGTATAGTGTTGATTAGTTTAGTTTATTTAATATCTCATTTACATCTAAACCTATCTTTGAAAAAGCATGTAGTCCCACAAAAATGAGGACAAACCACTTAATACCCAGATATAGTTTTAACTATTTTGCAATAAGACAACTCTATTTTTATCCATCTCATAAATATCTAAATATGACAATCCATCTGAATCTATATCATAAATATTATATGCACCAATACTTTTTAAGTCTTCTTGATACAATGCAACCCACTCATCAAATGCTACGATCTCATTGTTTTCATTTACTGCAATTTTGACTTTTTCTTTTGGTGTAAAGAAATCATTTAGCAACTTTGCAATACAAGTTTTTGAATCAATAAAATCGGCATCAAGATAAACTAACTCTTGGTTAAAGTCCTCTTCATTGAACTCTTTAAATTGTTGAATGATATCAAGGTATCTGCAAGAGTTGTACTATATAAAAAATCTATCTTAAGCCCATGAGTATCACTACTTAGTAAAAAAGTAACTCCACTTGGAGATACTGCTACATCTTGGTTGGATATGTTTAGATTTGAGGCTATCTCTTTATAGTTTTCTCGTATTATTTCAATAGCACTAAAATCTTGTGAAAATATATCTATATCATAAGACATACGATGATTATAATATACAGTTGATAAAGCTGTACCACCACCAAATGACCACTCTTGGATATCATAATCTTCTAAGATCTGAACTGCTATGTTTAAAAGTTTAGATTGTTCTTTAAAATTGAACTTTTTCATTTTAGGCTACTAAAAGTTCTTTAACTCTAAGTCCGCTTCTATGGTTTAATTTATCGTGTAGATTTTGAATTTGTTGCATACTAATATTGTGCGATTCTATGAAAGAAGTTAAAATATCTAATGGCGTTTCGTTGAATATTCTTAAATAAAAAGGTATGTATTGAGTATTGAAAGAAGTTAAAATATTTACTAAAGTTGATTCGTCTATATGGTATTTACTAGCATAAGACCAATTACAATAAGTAATAAGGGATTTACTAACATTAGTAATATTAGCATCACTTACAATAGCTGTAGAATTTCTTCTTCTGTAACTTAACATTTTAACTCCTTTGTATATTTACAGTATTATACATCAATAATAATTATATGTCAAAAAACAAATCATTTATACAACCCTTGAACAGCTACTTTCCCACTGTTTGGTGCTAGTTTTGCATATCTCATAGTCATCTTTATATCGCTATGATTCATAAGGTTTTGTATTGTAAATATTGGCACTTCATTTATAGCTAGATGTGAAGCAAATGTATGTCTTAGAGTGTGTACTACAACTCTATTTTTTGCATCTCTTATAGCTAGTCCTTTGTTAAAGAGTTCATCTAAAATAGTTTTTAGATGTCGTTGTATGATTCTAAATGAAAACTTTTCAAGTCCTGCCCCTACTACAT
>JAYEJC010000154.1:0-15911 GCA_034660335.1 Campylobacterota bacterium | reverse complement strand
CAAATTGTACTACCTGTAAGGAAAATAGCTTAAAAGGTATCTTGCAAAAAATATTATCTCACTTTAGCTAAGGCTAGAGTTTCGATAATATTTTTCACAATCTACTCTTTTATCTATTTTTTTAAGTTGTTAGTTCTAATTTGATTTGGTATTATTAGAGGGTTGAAACTCCCTTTATTAAGTTTTAGAGCTGTACCTTGGTTTTTTAAGGCCATAACTCTGGTAGTCTTTTTGGATTTTCATTAAACCATTTTTTATATAATTTTCTATAAGTACCATCTTTTACAGACTTTTGTATTGCGAAATTAATAGCATCTTTAAAGTTTGATTCGTTTTCAGGTACACCCATACCATAAGGCTCTATACTTAGTGTGCCACCTGTAACTTTTAATTTCCCTTTACTATCTATTGCTTGTGTTGAACACCATACCAAATCAGTAGTAATAGCATCTATTTTTTTTCTTAATAATGCATTGATAGCTTGTGGGTATTCTTGAAAATATATTATTTTTGCTTGTGGAGATACTTTTTTAAAATTTTCACCAGATGTTGCACCTTGTATTGCACCTATTTTTTTACCTTTGAACGCTTGTGCTGTTGATCGTTTTTCATCTCGTCTTACAAGCATAGATTGACCATCAAAAAAGTATGAAATAGAAAAATCAATAGTTTTGTCTCTATCTACTTTATGTGTCATAGATGCAGCTGCTATGTCTATTTGACCATTTGCAACTAATGGTATTCTTGTTTTTGATGTCACTTGTTCAAACTTTATATCTACATTTAAATCATTTGCGATATATTTTAATAGATCAATATCAAAACCTACAACTTCACCAGATTTATCAATGAAACCAAAAGGTTTGAAATCATATTTTACTCCAGCTTTTAAGAATCCACTATTTTGAATATCTTCTAGTCTATCTGCATTGGCAGTACTATTTAATATCATAAGTGCAATTAAACTTGTCAATGTTCTTTTGAACATAATTATCCTTGTAGATTCTAATATACTATTAAATTTTATAGAATATTAGATAATTTTTAACTAAAGTTTACAATTATAACTCTTAAGATTATGTTATAATGGCAAAAAAATTAAAAATACAAAGAAGAAAATATGAAACAACTACACCTAGTAAGTCTTGGATGTACAAAAAATCTAATAGATAGTGAAGTGATGTTAGGAAGGCTTCAAGAGTATACTATGACAGATGACTCTACGCAAGCTGATCTAATAATAGTAAATACATGTGGATTTATACAAAGTGCAAAAGAGGAGAGTCTAAATACTATTTTCAAGCTAGATAGTACAAGAAAAGATAGTTCAGTTTTGGTTATGGCAGGATGTTTAAGTGAACGATATAAAGAGGATCTTCAAGAGGGCTTAAAAAATGAGGTAGATATCTTCACAGGGGTAGGTGACTATGATATTATAGATCAACTTGTACAGGAGAAACGAAACCAATTTAGCCCAAAAGTTTTCTTAGCAACTGAAAAAAATATACGAGTAGTGACTGGTTCTAACTATCATAGCTATATAAAACTAAGCGAAGGGTGCAACCAAAAATGTTCATTTTGTGCAATACCATCTTTTAAAGGAAAACTAAATAGTAGAAGTTTGGAGTCTATAAAAGAGGAGCTTGAGAGTTTGGTATCACAAGGCTTTTATGATTTTTCATTTGTTTCTCAAGATAGTAGTTCGTATCTAAGAGATCATGATACAAATGATGGTTTAGAACAACTAATAGATATGGTCGATAATATAGATGGTATAAAAAGTGCAAGAATACTATACTTATATCCATCAACAACAACAAAAGCTTTAATAAAAAAGATATCAGATTCAAAACTTTTTCATACATACTACGATATGCCACTTCAGCATATTTCACAAGAGCAACTTATGATTATGAAAAGAGGAAAAGGTAGCGAAAAAATAAAAGAGCTTATGGACTATATGCACCAAATGCCAAACAACTTTGTAAGATCTACTTTTATAGTTGGACATCCAGGGGAGAGTGTAGAGGACTTCAATGCTTTGTGTGATTATATAAAAGAGTATAAGTTTGATAGGGTAAATGTCTTTTCATATAGTGATGAGGATGGTACGACAGCTTATAATTTACAAAACAAAGTACCACAAGAGATTATTGACTATAGAGCTGAGGTCTTAGGAAATATAATAAAAGAGATAAGTACCCAAAAGCTAGAAGCTGATATAGGCAAAGAGTTTGAGATAGTAATAGATGGTCCAAGCGATGAGCATGAATATTTGCTTAGTGCTAGAAAACTTCTATGGGCACCAGATGTTGATGGTGAGATTTATGTAAATGATAAAGAGATAGAAGAGGAACTAGAGTTTGCTAAAGTATATAAAGCAAGAATCACAGAGCTAAGTGGTGATATTCTTTTAGCTACGGTGATATCTTAAATGACAAATATAAAAGAATTCACCCTTTTAGTAGAAGATGAAAAATATATAGAAGCACATGAAGTTTTGGAGCATGATTGGATAGAGTTTAAAAAAACTGGGGAATCAAAAAAAGCAAAACTATACAAAGCACTTATAAATGGAGCTACTAGTATAGCTCTGTACAAAATGAATAGGAGCAAAAGAGCTGTTGATATAACATGGGGTGCTTTTTTAAAAGCAAAGCCACTCCTTGAAAATATAGATATAGAGAATAAAAGTGACTATTATGCGGTAATAGATTTACTAGAAAAAAGAGAAAATAGTTTGGTATGAATTAGTATAATCCTCTAATAAGGATTATACTAAGTATGAATACTAAATAGTTATAGTGAAGCTAGCTCCTATATAGTGTTTGTTTTTATACTCAAACTCTTCTGTTTTTGCAGATATTTTACCCTCTAGTTTTTCTATAATCGTTTTGGTCATATATAGACCTATTCCTGTACCATCTTTGTCGCCTTTTGTAGTAAAATGACCTTCAAATATATGTGATATTATATCTTTTGGTATACCACCCGCTGAGTCTTTTATATTTATAATTGTATTATTATTTTGTGATTTAACTGAAATAAATATAAATTTATTTTCATCATTTGATTCATCAAAAGCGTCACTTGCATTATTTAAAATATTCATAAAAGCTTGTATAAATTCATTTTCAAAACCTAATATCTCTATATCATCCATATCTTGAACAAGTTGTATCTCTCTATTTTTAAACTTAGAAGAAAGAAGATCAATCGTTCTATTTATTGTATTTGGTATATTAAAATTTTGTTTCTTTTTATTTGTTTTGAAAAAATCTCTAAAATCATCAATAGTAACAGATAGATGTTTCGCTGAATCAATAATAGTATTTAAAAACTTCATCTCCTCCTCATCGCTTAAGATACCATACTCTTTTTGCATCTGGATTCCTGTCGCGGAAGTTGTGATTACTGATAATGGTTGTCTCCATTGGTGAGCAATATTCTCAAGCATCTCACCTAAAGCTGCTAGTTTTGATTGTTGGAATATCATCTTATCTTTTGATTTAATTTCACTTAAATTTACAATAGCAGATACCCTTATTGTTTCACCTTTGTTGTTTTTAAAGTTAAATGCTTTTATAAGTCCAGGAAAAAGTTCGTTTTGTTTTGTGATACATTGTGCTTCATATGGTTCTACTAAATCTAACTCTTTTTTTGATGTTGCTATATTTAAAGATTCAGGTGATATAAAAATATCTGTAGATTTACCCAAAACTTCATTTTTATTTTTGTATCCAAATGTTCTAAGTGTTTCATCATTTACATCTATACATTTACCATTTTTTGCTATCATAATTGATTCCATAGAGGTGTTTAGAATTGTTGTTGTCTCCTCAAGGGTCTCTTTTAATCTATTTTTAGTACTTAAAAGCTCTTTTTCTATTTTTGTGCTTATTCGAAAAACTAAATAAGATAATAAAACAGATACCAAAAATATAAGTAAAAAAGATAATAAACCTGTTTTTTTAGTCTCTTTGATTTTTTGATATATTTCAATTTTTTGAGTCTCTTTTAGTGTATCTATCTCATCTATTAAAAACTCGTGGTATTGTTTTGCATAGTCAATACTATTTTTTAAATTTAAAATAATCAAGTAGTAGTCACTATTTTTATTTGAATTAAAACTCTCCCCCAATCTTCTTAAAATAGATTTTTCCATAATATTTTTTGATTGAAAAATTTTGTGTTCTAGTTTTTTTAAGATAATTTGAGATTCATCATCTATTACTTTATAAAACTCCAATATCTTCTTGTTTGAAATATCTTTTGATAGGCATTTTTTTAATTTTTTATTTGCATCTATCCATAATATCTTTTCATCATTTAGATTATATGTAGTAAGAAGTCTCTCTGTGTAGTATTTAAACTCAAAAGCATTATGATAAAGGGTATCATAAAATTCATTTTTTTTATTTAGTTGTTCTATTTTTGAGATATAGTTAAAAATAGAGACAGTACTAATAGCAACAGCTATAAAAACAACTAAAAACCCAAATAATGATGTCTTTTTTATACTAAAGTTTGACATATTATTTTAAACTCTTTTTATAATAGATGATTTGTTTTTCTCTTCCTATCTTATTGGTTATCTCATCCCACTTTTTTGCCGCTTCATCTAAAGCCTCTTTGGGGCTTAGCTCTTTTTTTATAGCTTTGTAAACTGAGTTATCAATAGCTTGATAATACAAGCTAGCACCAGGAAGGGTGATATCGTATACTACATTTTTATTTGTAAGGGATTTTGTTATCTCATCTAGATATCTTCTTGCAGAATCTTTTGTAAAACCACTTTGTATCCAAGATGAAGCATCTTTAAAGTGTGAAAACCTAGATGGATTGACTGCATTTCCACTTGTTGCAACTAGTTTTGCAGATAACTCTTTTGATGCCATATGTGCAGCAAATTCAAAAGCTAGTTTTTTGTTTTTTGAGTCTTTATTTACAAATAAACTCCAATTTCCACTTATTGAAGATACTTGATTAAATCTATCTTTCCATCTATTTTCATTTGAATCAAAAAATCTATTTGAACCTGGTATTTGAGCATAACCAACTTGATCACTACTAAGTGCAGATATTTTATTTTGAGCTGCGTATATCCCTAAATCAGCCCAATCAATAGCCATAAGCACCTCGCCTGTTACAAATTTATTTCTTACATCATGACCAGCAAAATTTATAGCTCCATTTGGTGCATAGTCTATTAGCTCTATATAATCCTCTAGTGCCTTAACAAAAGCTTCATTGTTTATTCTAGGTTTCATAGTATCTATATCAAAAAAATATGCTTTGTCATTTGGATTTTTTGCATAAGCAGCAGCTGTAGCAAAAAACTCAAGCATAGCTATATCACCTTTTTTTCTTAAAACAGAGTTTCCATATTCTACTTTTCCATCATTGTCCCAGTCCCAATTATTAAAAAACTTCGCTATTGTTTTGTATTGAGTCCAAGTTTGAGGTACTTTTAGTTCATAGCCATACTCTTTTTTAAATTTTTCCTGATATTGTTTATTTTGAAATATATCTTTTCTATAGTACAAATTGATACAATCCCCATCATAAGGGATACCATAAGCTTTTCCATTGTGTGAAAGAACAGAGTTTTTATATATAGGTAAAACATCTTCCCATTCGATTTTATCTTTTAGCCATTGTGGTACAGGTTCTATATGATCACCACCTAAAAGCATACCGTTCCACATAGATATCACAACAAAAATATCATAATGCAAAGCAGGGTCTATTAAGGATTGTTTTGTTTTTTCTATTGTTTCATTCCAATTTGGAGTTACTACTCTTATTTTTGCTCCAGTTTGTTTTTCAAAGTTTTTTGCCTCTTTTATTATTGGACCTCTAATAAGATCTGCATGTAAAGTTGGAACAATAACCATAATTGATTGACCATCATATGGCTTTTTATCAATTGTTGTTTCTGTTGTTGATGAATCTTTACTGTCGCAAGCTGAAAATATAAGTATTATTAAAAATATAATCATATTTGTATATTTCATTTTAAATAGCCTTTAAATGAATTGTTTCTTTATTATAGTGAATTATATTATAATTTTACTTTTAAACAATAATCTAATTTTGAAAATTAGATTAAAACTTAATAGAAGATTGAACTATTATTATACTTATTTTAATTGACTATTAGTCATCTTTATTTATTATTAAGAAAAATTATAATAGTATACTTATTATGACTAGTAGTCAAATAAGGAAATAGTATGCCAAAAATTGTTGATAAAGTTCAGAAAAGAAAAGATATAGCAAAATCAACTTGTAGTTTATTTATAGAAAAAGGTTTTGTAAATATCTCAATAAGTCAAATAGCCAAAGTAGCAGGTATAGGCAAAGGGACTATTTATGAGTATTTTAAAAACAAAGAAGATATTATTTTTGAACTTATGAGTTGTTTGCAAGAGAAGTATGATCCAAAGCTGGAGAAAAACTTAGATTCTTGTGATGATGTTGTTACACAAGTTAAATACCTCTTTGATATATATTTTAGTGATGATATAAAAGTACAAGCACAAAGAAAAATATATAAAGAGTTTTTAGCAATATATTTAAATAATCCAAGTGAAGAGATCATCAATTATCATATAACTTTAAAGCAAAAATATTATTTGGTATTAGAAGATATTTTGACAAAAGCTATAAACAACAATCAATTAAAAAAAGAATCATTGTATTTTATACCGAGTATATTTGCTACTATTGAGGGCTTTTTTATAGTAAATGCCTCAACAGATGAGATTATGCAATATATTGATAATCTTTTTTTATTATTAGAGATAAACAAAGGGGAGGTCTTATGAAAAAGGCTATTTTATTATTGGGTGCACCTCTATTTTTATTTGCTTATACTATAGACTTTGAAACATCACTAAATAAAACTATACAAAACAACAAAGGCTTAAAAGCAAAAAAACTAGAGATAGATGCTTCAAAGGAGGAGTTAAATGAGGTCAAAGGCTATAACTACGGAAGTTTGGTATTTAATGAAAACATCTCAAGAACAAACAATGCTGGATATGTATTTGGTATGAAAATGGCAAGTAGGGAAGCTAGTTTTGGTGATTTTGGATTTAATGAGTTTTTAACTCCTCTTGGTGGAGCTATTTATGGAGCATCTCAAGGTCAAGCACCATCAGATATGAGTGGCTTACTTGCAACTGAACCAGAAGATTTAAATAATCCAGATGCAAGAACAAACTATGAAACAAAGGTTACTTATAAAGTACCACTTTTTACAGGATTTAAGCTACAAAATGGAAAAAAGATGGCAAAGCTACAAGTCCTAGCCAAATCAGCTCTGTATAACTATGATAAAAAAGCATTAGGTTTAGAGGTACTCAAAGCATATAATGGTGCAGTTGCTTCAAAAGAGTTTATAAAAGCGACAAAAAAAGCAAAAGAGGCTACAAACTCTTTTGTAAACTTTGCTAATGAACTTTACAATGAAGGATTGGTGACAAATATAGATGTAAAACAAGCTTTGGTTTATGATATGGGTGTAGATACTCATATGATAGAGGCTAAAAATAGATATGATTTAGCACTTTCATATCTTAGATTTTTAACTTCAGATGATACTATTACTGATGTAAAAGAGTTTCAAAATATATCAAATGATAATTTGGAGTTAAACTCTTTGCAAGATAAAGCACATACAAATAGAGATGACTTTTTATCAATGCAATACAACAAAGATACGATGAAAATAAAAATTGATTATGAAAGTAGTAATAACTATCCAACTATAGGAGCACAACTTGAGTATGGATACAATGATAATAGCTTGAATAATATAAATAGTGATCATGATTATTATCTAGGTGCTGTTGGATTATCCTATACACTTTTTGATGGTTTTATATCTAATAGTAAAAAACAAAAAGCAAAAATAGAGTATAAAAAAACAAAAAACTATTTTGAGTATATGAAAGATGGTATAAAACTAGAGATTGAAAAAAATATTTTAAATCTACAAGCAAAAGAGAAGATTTTAAAACAAAAAATAAAAGCTCAAAACTTAGCACAAGAGGTTTTAGAACAATCACAAGAGATGTATAAAAATCAATTGATAAATATGAGTAATCTTCTTATGCAGCAAGCAGCTTCACAACAAGCAAATGCCCAAACAATTATGGCAAAATATGAAAAATCACTAGCAGCAGCAACACTAAAAATATCACTAGGTGATACACTACAAAAAGGGGTAGATAATGTCAAATAATATAAATAAATTAAAAGTAGTAGTAATATTAGTAGTATTATTAGCAAATATATCATTCGCAAAAACTATAGAATTAAGTGCAACAGTGATATCAGATAATGAAAAATATCTTACAAGTCGATTTATGGGGTTTATAAAATCTGTTGAGGTAAATGAAGGTGATATAGTAAAAAAAGGGAAAATACTCTACTCTATAGATTCTACAGAGATAGATAGCAAAAAACTTCAAGCAAATCTAGCTGTTCAGATGTATGACAACCAATACCAAACAATGAAAAGAAACTATGAAAGATTTAAAAGATTATTAGAAAAGGGACTTGTTTCAAAGTTTGAAGTAGAACAACTAGAACTAGGGACAAAAAATCTAGAAGATATGGTAAAAATAGGAAAATCTCAAGTAAAAGAGGTGGAAAATCAATACCAATACCTCACAATAAAAGCACCAAACGATGGAGTAGTGATAAAAAAAACAATAAAAGCAGGGGAGATGGCGATACCTGGAATGCCTGCTATTGTATTGTCTGATTTAAATTCACTAAAAATAAAATCAGAGATAAGTGAGGGGGATCTAAAAAATATCAAAATAGGTCAAAAAGTAGATGTAAATATTGCATCAATGAACCTAAACACAGTAGGAAAAATAGAAGCGATAATCCCTAGTTCTAATCCTATGACACACACTTTTAATATAAAAATATCATTTGAAAATAGAAAAAATGTATATCCAGGTATGTATGCAAAAGTATATATAGAGATAAAATAGGATATCAAAATGGATCAAATTGAAAAAAACAAATGCCAAGCAATAGAAAATGAGATAGAAGAGATAGAGTATGAACTTCACGAAGAGAATATAGCAGGAAAACTAGCAAAAAACTTTATCACACACCCTTTGACTTTTATACTTGCTATATTTATCATAGCTGTTGGATATATGGCTTTAAATCTTACACCAAGAGAGGAAAACCCACAAATAAAAGTAGCAGGTGGTGCTGTTATTGTACCTATGCCAGGGGCTAGTGCTAAGGAGATACAAAAAGTTATCATAGAACCACTAGAGAGAAAAATACGAGCGATAAAAGGGGTGGAAAATATCTATTCTATTGCAAAAGAGTCTGTTGGTATTATTCAAGTTCAATACTACATAGGGGAAGATAAAGCTGATTCTGATTTGAAACTTTATGATCAAGTGATGAGAAATATGGATCAGATGCCACAAGGTGCTATGCAACCTATAATTAAAACTATGGATATAGATACAGATATACCAGTAGCTACAATCGCTTTTTATAATAAAAATAAAGATATGAGTCAAACCGAACTCTACAAAAAAATAAGTAAGTTGGGACATGAGATAAATAAAATAGAAAATGTAGCCGTAGTTGATCTAAAGGGGGAGAGAAAAGAGCAGTATAATGTTGAGGTTGATTTAAGTAAACTCTCTGGGTATCATCTCTCTTTGGGACAGATTATGAAATCTGTTCAGGGACTCTCTTTTGAGCTTCCAGATGCAAAAGGTCGCACAAAATCAAATGAGATAGTGATGTTTGGAATAGAGAGTGCCATTGAAAGCGAAGAGGACCTAAAAAATATAATGGTCGCTTCATATATGCAAAGTGCTATATATCTAAAAGATGTAGCAGTTGTAACAAAAAGCTATGATCTACAAAATACAAAAACTGCATATCTCTATACAAAAGAGAATAAAAATGAAGTATTGCAAACAACACTTACAATTTCTAAACTAAAAGGTGCAAATACAGTTGTTATAAATAATAAAATATTTGAATATTTAGATAGTATAAAAGATGATTTAGAGAAAGAAAATATTGGATATATTATCACAAGAGATGATGGATTTACAGCAAATCATGCTGTAAATGAGCTAGTTTTTCATCTGCTTATCTCTATAGTTATCATAGCTATTTTACTTATCTTTACACTTGGATTTCGTGAAGCTATTATTGTATCTTTGACTGTTCCTATGATTTTGGCTTTGACTTTATTTGTTGGATTTTTAATAGGGGAGACCATCAATAGAATCACACTTTTTGCACTATTGCTCTCTCTTGGACTTTTAGTCGATGCTGCTATTATTGTAATAGAAAATATTCATAGACATCTTCACAGTCATGAGAGTAAAGATAAGTGTTTAAAACAAATAGCAATAGAAGCAACAAATGAGATAGGAAACCCTACAAATATCGCTACACTTGCTATTGTTATGACATTTATTCCGATGTTTTTTGTAGGTGGAATGATGGGGCAATTTATGCATCCATTGCCTGTATTTGTCCCTATATCTCTTGTGATGTCACTGATTGTTGCATATATATTCACCCCATACTTAGTAAATAAGTTACTGAAAAAGGAACACTAAATGAGTACAATCAAAACAAATAGATTAGAAACTTTAATATACAATATTTTAATCAGTAAAAGCAAAAGAGTGATGGTGATGATTATCACATTTTTACTTTTTGTGGGTTCTGTTTATATGATACCTTTGGAGCTAGTAAAAGCCAAAATGCTTCCAGGAAAAGATAGTGATACATTCTCTATCTATGTAGACTTGCCAGAGGGTTCATCTATCAAGCATACCAAAGAGGTGACCTCTTGTATCGCATCAACTTTACAAAAAGAGGATGATATCACCTCTATATCTGTATTTTTAGGGGAGGGATTGCCTCTTGATTTTGCTGGTATGGTCAAAGGGAGTGCTTTAAAAGATGGTGAAAATGTAGCTGAACTTATGGTAAATATCAAAAGAGCAGAGCATAGAAGTGAGAGAAGCTACAATCTTGTCCATAGAATAAGAACAGAAGTACAAACAAAATGTAGTATAAATAATGCAAATATAAAGTTTATAGAACTTCCAGCAGGTCCACCTGTATTGGGTGATGTGGTAGCTGAAGTTTATGGTGGAGATAGCTTTGAAAATAGAAGAAAAATAGCCCATAAAATAGCAGATATATTTAAAAAACAAGATACTTTAGTAGATATAGATGTACTAGCAGATGAACCATATATAAGATATGCTTTGAGCCTAAATAACAACAAAGTTTTAAAAAGTGGAGTAAGTTTAGAGCAGGTTAAAAAGATATTATATTTAGCATTTGAGGGGATGAATATAGGGGTTGTAAATGAGGGAGATGCTCAAAATCAAATACCTATATTTTTAAGACTTGATGACTCAAGACTTTTTAATCAATTTAACAAACAAGCCGTTATGAGTAAACTATCAAATTTAAAACTAATGAATCAAAAAGGTTTGATGGTACCTTTAAGTGAGTTTGTCACCATTGAAGAGCAACTTCAAGAGCCAACACTTACATCTAAAAATCTAAATCATATGATAAATGTGATAGCAACAACAGATAAGGAGAGTCAAATATATCCACTATTAGATGCAAGAGAGATGATGCTTAATGGGTTTGGAAAGAGTTATGAAGTGAGTCGTTCAAGTATGTTAAATCTAACTATAAAAGATAAAACAACAAATGAGATTTATAAGATAGTGTTTGATGGAGAGTTAAAAGTGACTATTGATACTTTTATAGAACTAGGTGGGGCATTTATTGGGGCATTGGTTTTGATATTTTTATTGATGGTTCTATATTATAAAAACTTTGCAATCGCTGGAGCTATTGTATTGGCTAGTTTTGTATCTATTGTTGGGGTTATTTTAGGGCATTTTGTGATGGATATCTTCACTGCAGATAGGTTTTATCTAACAGCTACTTCACTTATAGGATTTATTGGACTTATTGGAATAAACTCAAGAAACTCACTTTTAATAATTGATTTTGCAAAACAGCTGATAAATGAAAAGAAAATGGATCCAACAAGAGCAATAGCAGTAGCAACAGCAACAAGAGCAAAACCTATATTATTAACTGTGTTAGCAATCGTATTTGCAAGTAGTTTACTAGCAACAGATGCTGTGTTTGGTGGGCTTGGTGTGGCACTAATTGGTGGGACACTTATAGCATATTTGGTATCACTATTTTTTGTACCTGTTACTATTTTAGGAAGTTTGAAAAAGTTATAGCAAATTTAGTATAATCTACTATTAAGTTTTATTTAAGATTAAAGGACACGACGCAGTCTTGCTTTACTCCAATAGCACTGGTAATTAACTACTGTTTATCTATTTTCAAAATAAAAATTAGTCAGTAAATTGCTATAGCCTATCTAATCACGCGTAATTTCTTTCTTAATCTTAATTAAAACTTAATAGTTGATTATACTATATCAAAGTAATTGATTTATAGATTATATTTTATTTTAAAGAATTATGAATATAATAAGAAAATATGATTAACTTAATAGATACAAGCAAACAATACAAAATCAATAATAACCATACAGTAAAAGCTATAAACAATATAAACTTATCTATAAAAGAGGGAGAGTTAGTTGTACTAAAAGGTTCAAGTGGTAGTGGAAAAAGTACAATCTTATCACTAATAGCTGGTATGACAAAACCAACAAGTGGTGAGGTAGTTGTAGATAAAAAAAGAATATCAAAACTACCAGATAAATTTTTATCTTTGTATAGACGAGAAAATATTGGATTTATTTTTCAAAAATACAATTTATTACCAAACTTAACAGTACAAGATAATATCATCTTGCCACTTGTACCAAATAATCCAAATGAAAATGATATAAAATCAAAACTAGAAGAGGTCTTAGCTATGTTTGAAATATCTTCAAAAAAAGATATAGTAGTAAAAAACCTTTCAGGTGGAGAGCAGCAAAGAGTAGCTATTAGTAGGGCATTGATAAATGGACCAAAAATAATAATAGCAGATGAACCAACAGCAAATCTTGATGAAAAATTATCATTAGAGTTTATAAATATATTAAAAGAGTTAAAAAAAACCAATAAAACAATCATAGTAGCTACACATGATCCATTGTTTTTTAAACTTGATTTTGTAGATAGAATAGTAGAGGTAAAAAGTGGAAATATTGTAAAATGATTTTAACTCCAGAGATTTTAACAATAACTATTTTAAATGTTATATTTCTAATATTTTCTTTAGTTGCACTTTTTTTTAGTATAAATATATATTTTAAATGGGATATCAATTCAACTACTCAAACACAATATAATCTTGAAAAACAAAGCTATTTAGCAGCAACAATAATAAAATATATATTTATAGTAAAGTTACCTTTATTTTTATTTTTCATTTTTACTTTAGATAAAATATCAAATGTTTTAATAGGAGCTATGTGTGCAGCAGGTGTGGTAGATGCTACACCTTATGGTATGTATCTTTTTGTTATAAAAATAATAAATCTCTATATATTTGGCTTTTGGCTTATGTTGCATAAGCTTGATATATCAAATGAAAATTTACCATATACAAAACTAAAATTTGGTTTTTTTATTATCGCTTTTTTTGCTTTTTTATTTGAGATAGTACTTGAAACTCTTATGTTTAGTCAGATTGATCCTAGTATTATGGTGAGTTGTTGTGGTACACTTTATAGCTCTACAGCTACATCTTATATATCTAGTTTATTTACCATATCACCATTATTGTTATTAGCTTTGTTTTATGGAAATTTTCTTTTATTATCTATTTTTTACTTTTTTAAACAAAAAGCTATATATTCTATATTTAGTAGTTTGTTTTTAATAATATCTATTATATCACTTATAGTTATATTTGGTACATATATTTATGAGTTGCCTACACATCATTGTCCATTTTGTTTTTTACAAAAAGATTATTATTATGTTGGTTATTTAATATATACGACACTATTTATTGGTACTTTTTTTGGTATAGCAACTTCATTTTTTAATAAACAAGCTTATTTTAAAATATCATTTTATTTTATCTTTATATATACAATAATTGTTACTGCTTATCCCGTTGTTTATTATATTAGAAACGGTGTATGGCTGTAATAACCATTTTGTAACATAAAATTTGCTATATTGGCAGGATAAATTAATAAGGTAAAAAAGAAATGAATTTAAAAGAAGAGATTGTAAGACTTAAAAAAGAGTTAGATGTTACAATTGCGGCTCACTTTTATCAAAAAGATGAAGTTTTTGAGATGGGTGATATAGTAGGAGATAGTCTAGAATTAGCAAAAAAAGCTATGGCTTGTGAATCAAAAAACATCATCTTTTGTGGTGTTGGTTTTATGGGTGAAAGTGTTAAAGTTTTAGCGCCATCAAAAAGAGTTTTTATGCCAAAAGTTGCTTGTTGTGCTATGGCAAAGATGATTGATGTTGATTATTTTTACGATAATTTAAAGATACTAAATGAAGCTGGTATATCAAATGATAATATATTACCAATTACATATATAAACTCAAGTGCAGCAGTAAAAGCAGCAGTTGGTAAGATGGGTGGATATGTTTGTACTAGTTCAAATGCTTTTAAAATCATAGAAAAAGGTCTCACAAGTGGTAAAAAAATATTTTTTGTTCCAGATAGATGTTTGGGTCAAAATTTTGCAAATCAAATAGGTCTAAAATCATCTATTATTGGTATTGATAATATTGAAGATGTAAAACAATCTGATATTATTTGTTACAATGGTTTTTGTTCAGTACATCAGTTATTTACACCTGAAGATGTTGATTTTTATAAAGAAAAATATCCTGATATTATAGTAGCTGTTCATCCTGAATGTGATGTAGCAGTTGTAAATAAAGCTGATTTTGTAGGATCTACATCTCAGCTTATAAAATATATCACTGAAGATTTATCTGCTGAACAAAAAGTTGTCGTTGGTACAGAATATAATATGGTAAATAGATTAAGAGAAAAAAATACTTTCGTATTAAGTAGTACAAAACCAGAATGTCCAACAATGAATGAAACAACTTTAGAAGATCTATACAATACATTAAAGTCAATTGAGAATAAAACTTACGAAAATGAGATTGAAATAAGTGAAGATGTTGAAAAATACGCAAAACTAGCACTAACAAGAATGTTTGAAGTTTAAAAAAGAGAGAGTAGAATGGGATTAAATATACGAAAATTTGTAAAAAATGCAATAACAGAAGATAATGGTAGAGGTGATTTATTTTTTGATATTGCTCCAAAAGGTAGATTTACAGCAAGAGTAGTTGCAAAAGATGATGGTATTATTGCAGGTGTAAAATATGTAAAAGTTTTAGCAAGAGCTGAAAAGTTTGATTGTAAGTTTTTGCTTCATGATGGTGATGAAGTGAAAAAAGGTGACATAATAGCAGAACTAGAGGGTAAGGCATCTATTCTTTTAAGTAGTGAGAGAACATTTTTAAATCTTCTTCAACACGCATCAGGAATCGCTACAAATGCTTCAAGATATGCAAAACTTTTAGAAGATAGTGAAGTTGTACTTTTGGATACAAGAAAAACAAGACCAGGACTAAGAGACTTTGAAAAATATGCTAGTAGAGTAGGTGGGGCTATTAATCATAGACTTGGACTTGATGATTGTTTAATGTTAAAAGATACACATCTAAAAACAATTCCAGATTTAAAACAGTTTGTAAAAAAAGCTAGAAAAAGAATATCTTGGGTAACAAAAATAGAGATAGAGTGTGAAACTTTTGAGCAAGTCAAAGAAGCTATGGATGCAGGTGCTGATATTATTATGTGTGATAATATGTCACCAGATGAGATAAGAACTGTTG
>JAYEJC010000153.1:0-16200 GCA_034660335.1 Campylobacterota bacterium | reverse complement strand
GTGTAGCTAGTTTATATGGTAGTTATTTATCTAGAGGTGATATTTCGCCATTGATGAGTTATGAAAAATCACTTGAAAAATTAGAAATAGAAGATATTGTAAAAGTAGCACAAAAATATTTGATAGCAAAAAATTCAACAACATTAATATTAAAAAGTGATGATTAAAGTTTAAAATTTCCACCTTTGACAAAAATAATTTTTTTTGATATAATGATCAAAAATTATAATTAGAGATATAAAAATGATAAAAAAACTAAGAAAATTTAATCATATGACAATTTTGTGTATTTCAGAAGATATGCAATTTAGAGATGATTTGTTAAATAACTTTAAGGACTGCAAAAATATTATTTTTTCAGATTCTATTGAAGATGAATTTGATGAAAAATTTGATTTATTATTAGTTGATTATGTTTGTAATAATTCTATAGAAATTATGGATAAAATAAAAATTAAACATACAATGGTCCCTAAAATAGTTATTATACCAGGCGAGGATGATGATGTTTTATTAAGTTGTATTAATAGATCAGTTGTATCAATATTAAAATCTCCTGTAGACTTTGATAATTTAAAACTTTCAATGATTGTTGCATTAAATCAATCTAAAAGGGCTGATAAAATAGTATTGAACGAAGGTTTATATTATGATGCATATAGGGAAAGATTTTATAATAATGATGGTGCAATATCTTTTACTAAATTTGAATTTAAAGTTTTAAAATTACTTTTAGATAATCATGATCAAATTATTAGTTATGATTATATAAAAGAGCAGGTTTGGAAAGAGAAAAAAATGAGTATATTTACTATGAGAAATGTAATTAATAAAATTAGAAATAAAACATATTATAATATAATCAGAAATAACTCATCAAAGGGTTATCAGATTGATAGCTTAAATTAATAGTAAAGTTAGGAAAAATATGGAAGAGCAAATAGTATCTAAAGATGAATTAGTAGAGATGTTTTCTTTAGGTGTATTAGAAGATCATGAAATACGAGGGTGGCTTCTTTACGGGCAAGAGGTACAAATAGTGGCACTACATGAAACAGACCCAAAATATGTACAAGATATCACAAATGCTAACTTTTATAAGTTAGTGCCAGTAAAAAATAATTAGGAGTTATTGTTATGTCACATTGTCCTTTTTGCAAAAAGAAAATTGCAATGAGTAAAGCCTTTTGTTCGAGAAACTGTAAAGAGAATTATTTTCAACTTATAGCAATACAGATACCAAAGTTGTTTATGAAAAGAATATATGTTTTTTGTAATGAAGAAGAGCGAGAAAAAGAGATAAATGAATTCGCTTCAAGACATAATTGGAGATTAGACCTTTTAAAAAATAAGATAGAAGCTGAAGCTATTAGATTAGGTTATATTGAAGATACATTTAATAAAAATTAAATAATTTTTATTATCTATTATTGTTTTTAATCTCTTCTGCACTTTTTATAATATCTATCCCAAATTTATCTCTTAATTTATGCATAGAATCTGAAAGTTTTTTCATCTTATTATCTTCCTCATAATTTAAAATATCCATTGTTATATGTTTTGACTTTTTAAAATTTGATAAAGTTAGATTTATTTGAACCACACCATGTGTTGGATGGGTGTCTATTTTATCAAAGAGTAAAATCATCTGTTGTTTTAAATAGAGCTCATTAAATTCTCTATTTGTATTGATATAGCTTTTATTCTTATTTTGATATTGATATGTGATTTGTAGTGCATATGTAAGTGGACTATGATTATCTTTATTTGCTATAAAACAAAGATGCCTAGATAATATAATTATTCGTCTTTTTAACTCTTCTCTGTTGTATAACGGCTCAAATGACCTTCCTAGACCTATTGATTTTTTATCTTGATTTAAAAGTATTTTTTCATTATCTGTTCCACATACTCTATTATAGAGTTGTATTCCAAATTTACCCCATGAATAAAATAGTTTTTTATTTGACCTTATTTGTCCTAAAGTAGAGATATTATATTTTTTCAATCTATTTTGATATGCTTTACCTATTCCTGGAAATTCACTAATACTTTTATCTTTTGTATAGTTGTATATATCTTCATCTTTTATATATCTTATACCATAAGGTTTTGCATCTTCTGTAGCTAGTTTTGCGATCCATTTAGAGTTTGATATACCTATTGAAACAGGCAAAGATAACTCTTGAAAGATTTTATTTTTTAATCTTAAAGCAAAATCATATATATCATCATCACTTACCCATCCACAAAGATCACAAAAAAACTCATCTATACTAAACTGTTCAATTTGAGGAATCTCTTTTTCTAACAATAATTTAAATTTGTGAGATATATCATGATATAATTTATAGTTAGGTGGAAGAACGATTAAATGGGGACATAATCTTAGTGCTTCTTTTACACTCATTGTTGTTTTTATACCATATTTTCTTGCTTCATAAGAAGAGGTTGTGATTATACCTTTCATTTTTTTATTTTTATCAATAAAATATTCTTCAAAAGATTTATTTTGATTATCGCTAACAATAGAGCTTGTAAATGCTCCATCAATCATACTAAAATCTTTTTTTTCACTATTGATGTCAAATATAGAAAGGTTACTTCTATTACCAACAGCTATTGGTATATTTTGATACTTTTTGTTATCTATTCTATGAGCTGATACAAAAAAACAATCTATATCAATATGCAATTTCATATATTAATTATAATTTCTATATTAATTTGAAGAACTCATTGATGCAATAAGATCAGCTAATTCATCATCAGAAACTAAATCTTCAGTTGAATCACCATCGAGATGTTTTGCACTTGATGCAAATTTTGTATTTTCTGGATCTAAGTTATTAATAACTCTTTCTATTTTTTGTCTACTAGCATCTTGTGCTTGCATTGATTCTAGTGTTATAAATAGATTATTTTTTATACCATCTATATCTTTTTTTATATTTTTACTATATTCTAACTCGTCCAATTTTTTAATAACGACATCTAAATGGTTCATTACATCTATTGTCATCTTTTCAGATTCTTCAATAACTTCACATAGTTGAGACACAACATCAAAATTTTCAATAACTGCTGACATATAAAATTCCTTAATTTATAATATTTTTTATATTATAGTATCTTTACACTTAGCTTCTTTTATTTTATTTAAATTTCCAAATATTCTCATAGATTCTATCTCAACTTTTTTTGCATATCCATTTAAAATACTATTATCATCACCATTTGTAGCTGAATTCATAAGTTCTTTTAAATATATAAATAGATTACTATTCATTTTCTCAAGTTCATCAACAATAGTTCTGTCTAAATTTTTATGATTATTTACAAAGTTTTCAAGCCAATTGTCAAGTTGAACAAAAGCTTGTATATTGTTATCTGATTTATTTGACAATCTTGAGTATACATCATCTTTATAATTAAATAAGTCTACTTTTAAATTTGCTATATCATAAATAAGGTCTACATCACAAACTTGTGAACGAGTCTCTTGTAAGAAGTTTGCTTTTGAAGCAGCATTTACTAATTTATCAGACATATTTTCAATATCTTGTGCAAGAGTTGAAATACTATCAGCAACAGCAGCATTTTGTTGTGTTGCTTGATCGAGTTCTATTACGGCATCATTTATTTGTACTATTGAGCTTTGTTGCTCTTTAGATGATTGGGCTACATCCTCTATTAATCTAATTGTATTATTGATATTTGAGTTTAAATCTTTATATCCATTTATCATATTGCTTGCTACTATTTTTCCATCATTTGCTTTACCTGTAGCTTGTTCAACAATAGTTTTAATATCTTTTGCAGCTTCAGCTGATCTTGATGCTAGGTTTCTAACCTCTTGTGCAACTACAGCAAAACCTTTACCAGCTTCACCTGCTGTTGCTGCTTCAACTGCTGCATTAAGTGATAAAATATTAGTTTGAAATGCTATTTGATCAATAACTTCAATAGCTTCATTTATTGAGCTTACTTGATTTACTATCTCTTCCATAGCATCAGATGTACAAAGAGCTAATTTTTCACCCTCTTTAGATGAATTTGTAACATCAACTGCTAGTTGGGACATTTTTGTTGTATTTTCTGTATTGTCTCTTATTGTTGCAGTCATTTGTTCTAAAGCTGCAGATGTTTCCTCTAATGAAGCGGCTTGTCTATTTGATGAAGTTGATAGTCCTGATGATGAATCTGATAAAGTATGAGTACTCTCATTTAGTTTATCACCAGTATTTAAAATCATTGCTAATATCTCTGATGTATTATTTCCAACTAGTTTAATACCAGCAGTAACAGCACCTAAATCTCCATATATGCCATTATCATTTATTTTATAATCATATTTTGATTGACTATAATTTCTAAGTGTTAGGTTGATCTTATCAACTGTTTCTTTTACACTTTTAATCATAAAATTAAGATTATTTTTCATAGCTTCAACATGAGTATTAGAAGCAGTAGATGTTACTTCATATACAAAAAATCCATTTGCAGTTTTTTGTAATACATCATTTGTCTCATTAATCACTTTTTCATCTTGTTTTAATCCATCATTAACTTGATCCATATATCTATTAAATAGGGTAGCTACTTCACCAATTTCATCTTTTGATTCTGCTTTTAGTTTAATACTTGTATCATTTGATTCAATTAAGTTTTCAAATCCTTCTTTTAAATGCCCTAAAGGTTTTATAGTTTTTCTAACAACAAAAAATACAATAATAATAGTAAGCCATCCAAATATAGTTGATTCTAATAAGATACTCCATGTTAAGTCATTAAGTTTATTATCAGATTCTTCCAATGAAAATGTCAAATCCATCACACCAATAATATCACCAATATTTTGATTTGCATGACACATTAAACAATCTTGTGTTGCAATCATTGGTTTTATCATCCTTAGATTATGACCTTTTTCATTATTACTTTCAATAATTTGATTATCTTTTGTTTTAAATGATTTTAAAACTACTGAATCATTTGTAAATTTTGAACTAGGTGAATACAACTCTATAAGTGGTTTGCTTTTTGCAATAATTAAATTCTGAACACCACTTATTTTTCTAGCTTCATCTTCTGCTTTTGCAATTTGTGCTGGGTCACCTGTATTCATTGCATTTCTTAAGCTTTGAAATATAGCAGAATTTAGCATATCTAAATTATGTTTCGTATTTGTGATATTATCATTATTTACTTTATTAACAGTAGAAAATAATATAGCTAAACTACTAATTGTCATTAAAGCCAGCATTGAAAATATTATTTTATTTCCAACTTTTTTTGTTATAAAATTAGGTAACATATAAAATCCTCGTTTATTTAAATAATTATATTAAAAAAATAATAAAAATGTAATAAAAATGTAATGAAATATTGATTCAACTAGTTCAATTCTCTAATAAGTTTTAAGTGATATTTTAAAAACAGCTCCATTTTTATCATTAAAAGCTTCTATTTTTGCTTCGTTTTGATCTTCTATTATTTTTTTTGCTATACTAAGACCTATACCCATTCCTGATGATTCCTTTGTCCCTTTAAATGGTTCAAAAAGGTAAGGCATAACTTTTTTATCTATACCACCTGCATTATCTTTAAAAGTAACAATTATATTTTTATTTTCTTCATATATATCTATATTAAGTCTTCTTTTTTCAAATTGTGGTATTTTTAATAGTTCATCCATAGCATTATTGATAATAATAATCCAAACTTGTTCCAATCTTTGAAGTTGTATATTTGCCATAAACTTATACTTGTTTTTATCCATATCTAAACTAAATAATTCCCCATTAATATAAACTTGTGATATATGTTTTATTTTATTAAATGCTAAAATTGCTGATGTTATTATACTTGAATATATATTTGAAGTTTTTTTATCAATTGTTGTAGCTTGTGAAATCTCTTTCATAGAGCTAACTATGTTTTCTATTCTACTTAGTCCATCATCTATTTTACTTAAGTAATTTAAAATATTATCTTTTATATTTGACTGCTTTATCTCTTCTACATCATAGTAAATTAATTCAAAATTTGCTTTAATATATGTTAATGGTGTATTTATCTCATGTGTGATTCCAGCAGCTAATTGACCAGTAGTTGTAAATTTTGCACTTTTTATTCTTTCTTTTTCATAAAGTGTTCTCTCGTCATCTAACTTTTGTTTTAAGATTATAGGCTCAAGGCTCTGTTTTATATTATCAATTAATAGTTTCATATCCATAGGTTTTGTTACAAATTTACTAACACCTAGTTCAATGGCATTGTGTAAAAAATTTTTATCATTGTGTGCAGTGGTAATTATAATTGGTACGGATTTATTAAATTGTCTTATATACCTACACATTTTTATACCATCCATTTTTGGCATATTAATATCTGTGATAACTAAATCTATACAATCTGTGTTTTGTTTAAATATCTCTAAGGCATCTTCACCATTTGTTGAAAAAAATAACTTTTTAAATAGGCTCTCTAAAATACTAACTACAATATTACTTATTTGACTTTCATCTTCAACATATAGAGCTGTTAAGTTTTTAAACATGATATTCCTTGATAGTTGTATTAAAATAATATCAGAAATTAATTAAATTAGTTATAAAGCTTCCTTTTAATATAATAAAGATAAAAAATGATTCTAAAAGCTTAGAAGGAAATATAGTATATGATAGTAGGGATAGAGGGAAAGTTGGTTAAAAAAGAGCCAACTCTTGTACATATTAATCTTAATGGACTTATTTATGAAGTATTTGTATCTATAAATTGTAGTTCATCTATTGTTGATAATGATGTTAAACTTTTTATAACACAAATTATAAAAGAAGAAAGTAATAATTTATATGGTTTTATAGATTTAAATGAAAAAAAGTTATTTGATACAGTTATAAAAATAAATGGTGTTGGTCCAAAAGTAGCAATGGCTATTTGTGGTACATTTACCCCATCAAGTTTTGAACAAATTGTTTCAACAAATGATGTAGGTATGTTAAAAAGAGTTCCTGGAATTGGTCCAAAGGGAGCTAGTAGAATTTTAGTAGAACTTAGTGGGTTTGTTGTCGATAATAATGAGGATAATATTTCAAATATAAATGGTTCCCAAGCAGTAATGGCTTTAGAATCATTAGGATTTAAAAAAGATCAAATCAATAAAGCACTTAGTAGTTGTACAGCGACCGATACATCTGGATTAGTTAAAGAAGCTTTAAAAAAATTACAAAGATAGGAAAATAATATATGAAAATAGCTATAGTTTTTGGCGGTTTTAGTTTTGAGCATGAGATAAGTATAGTAAGTGCAATCTCAATGAAAAAAGTTTTAAACAATGAACTTGTATATATATTTATTGATAAAAATAGAAATTTTTATCATATACCAACAAAAGATATTAAATCAAATCTATTTAGCAGTGGTGAATATAAAAAATTTGATAAATATAACTTAATAGATGATGGATTTGTAAAAAGAAGTTTATTTGGTTCAAAGAGATTAGAATTTGATGTCGTATTAAATCTAATTCATGGTGGTGATGGTGAAGATGGAGTTCTATCTTCTTTGTTTAAGTTTTTTAATATACCATATATAGGTCCAAGAAATGTAGCTAGCGTTGTTTCCTTTGATAAGTATATTACAAAATCATATGCTTTGTCTGTTGATGTAAAAACATTAAGTTGTAAACACTATAGAAAAAATAAAACTATTGAAATTGATTCTTATCCTGTGATAATTAAACCTACAAAACTAGGAAGTAGTATAGGTGTTTCTATTGTAAAAACAAAAGATGAACTTGATTATGCACTAGATGTTGCATATGAATTTGATGATGAGATAATCATTGAACCATTTTTGGAAAATGTAAAAGAATATAATCTTGCAGGTTGTAAAGTCAATGATAATATATTATTTTCAATTGTAGAAGAGCCAAACAAAGATAAATATTTAGATTTTGATAAAAAATATTTAGATTTTAATCGTACAGATGCAATATCCAAAGCAGATATATCTATAGAGTTGGAAAATAAATTAAGAGATAATTTTATTAAAATATATAACAACACTTTTGATGGTGCACTAATAAGATGTGATTTTTTTGTTATTAATGGTGAGATTTATTTAAATGAGATAAATCCAATACCAGGAAGTATGGCAAATTATTTATTTGATGATTTTAATGACTTATTAAATAAACTTGCAAAAAGTTTACCTCAAAATAAACTAATACCAATTAACTATGAATATGTAAATAAAATACAAAATGCAAAAGGGAAAGCTTGTTAGAATTAAGTAAAAAGATAACAACACAAGTAGGAAGAACAAATGCTACTTATGATTTAATAAAAGAGGGTGACAAAGTATTAGTAGGTTTTAGTGGAGGAAAAGATTCACTAACTCTTATCCATACATTAAAAAGGATGCAATCAAAAGCTCCATTCAAATTCGAGTTTAAAGCTGTTACTATCACTTATGGTATGGGTGAAAAGGTTCAGTTTTTAGCAGAACATTGTAAAAAATATGATATTCCACATGAGATAATAGATACTCAAATATTTGAAATATCAAAAGAAAAAATAAGAAAAAATAGCTCTTTTTGCTCTTTTGTAAGCAGAATGAGAAGAGGATACTTATATACACATGCATTAGATAATGGATACAATAAACTAGCTCTTGGACATCATCTTGATGATGCTATGGAGAGTTTTTTTATGAACTTTTTCTATAATGGAAGTATGAGAAGTATGCCACCTATATATAAAGCTCAAAATGGTTTGATGGTAATACGACCATTGATATTTTGTAGAGAACGACAGCTAAGAGCATTTGCTCAAACTAACTGCGTTGATGTAATAGGAGATGAGTCTTGTCCAGCTATGAGGATGGATATAAAAATGCCACATGCAAGAGCAAATACAAAAGAACTTTTATCTAAATTAGAAAAAGATAATCCTCAAATATTTGTTTCTATGAAAGCAGCATTTTCAAATTTTCATCCAAATACATTTTTTGATAAACAATCATTAGACTTAGATGAATAATCAAGATTAATGCTGTTTTAACTTAAAAGTTCTACAGTATGAGTATTTGAAGTTATAGACTGAACATCACTTAAATCGTTACTAAAGTTAGCTATATTTATATCTACTTGATTTGAAAAATCACTGTATTGAAATGGTGATTCTTCATTATATTGTTGTATCTCATTATTAATATTTTGAATTGAATCATTAATAATATTTTCGTTATTAACTTCCAATGTTTTATCAAGCTGACTTAATAGTTCTTTTTGTTTATTTATAGCTTCAAATATCTCTTTGCTACTTAAAGGTTTAGAGCCTAAAACACCATCAAAAAATATTCTACTTTTTACCTCTTCAATATCACTATTAGAAGAACTACTAGATGATAGTTGATTATAGTCTATCATCAAGCTTTCTATCTTTGGCTGAATATTATCCAATGTTGTTTCTGTATTTTTAGAACTAATTGCATTATTAAGATTAGTTGCTATATTATTTACTAATTCTAATTGATTAGTTATGTTGTTTCTATCAATATTATTATTCAATAAAACATTATTGTTTTGAATTAAGGTTTGTGGCATTTCATTATTTATTTTAATAGATTCATAACTATCAACTTCACTTAGTTTATTATTTATAGAAACATCATCAGTGTTTATTTTAGTAGTTGTTTCTGGTTTTATAATATTATAATCAATATTATTATTTTGTATCGATTGTAGTTCCATTGTTAACCCTCCTTAAGACTTTATTTTATATTTTACTTAATTACTAATTAGTCTTTTCTTAATATAAGATAAAATTCTGAATAAATTTTGAAAATAAATTTTTTTAACTCAATTTAGTTTAATATTTTTTTAGCTAAAATCCTATTAATTTAAGAAAAAGAGTATTCAATGAGTTACAAATCAAATAACAAAGATGAACTTTTAACTGGTTCACAAATAGTAATAGAAGCATTAAGACGGGAAAATACAGAGGTTGTATTTGGTTATCCTGGCGGTGCTATAATGAATGTATATGATGAAATTTATAAACAAAATCATTTTCAACATATTTTAACAAAACATGAACAAGCAGCAGTACATGCTGCTGATGCATATGCTAGAAGTAGTGGAAAAGTAGGGGTTGCCATTGTTACAAGTGGTCCAGGATTTACTAATGCAGTTACAGGACTAGCAACTGCATATACTGATAGCATTCCAATGGTTGTTATAAGTGGACAAGTTCCTACAGCAGTGATTGGAACTGATGCATTTCAAGAGATTGATGCTGTTGGTATTTCTAGATCTTGTACTAAACACAATTTTCTAGTAAATGATGTAAACGACTTAACAAGAGTTTTAAAAATAGCATTTCATATAGCAAGAACAGGTAGACCAGGTCCTGTACATATAGATTTACCTAAAGATGTTAGTGCTGAATTGGCAAATTTTAATTATGATAGAGAGTTTGAACTGCCTACTTATAAACCTACTACAAAAGGAAATATTAGACAAATAAAATCAGCCTTAGAACATATTAGTAAATCATCACGACCATTATTATATGTAGGTGGTGGTGCTGTTTTGTCTAACTGTTATGAAGATATAAGAGCTTTTGCTCATCAAACTAATATTCCTGTTGTTGAAACATTGATGGCAAGAGGTGTTATGAGAAGTGATGATGAACTTTTATATGGTATGTTGGGTATGCATGGTGAATATGCTGCTAATATGGCAATGAGTGAAACTGATATGATAATTTGTCTTGGTGCTAGATTTGATGATAGAGTTACAGGTAGACTAGATGTTTTTGCAAAAAAAGCTCATGTCGTTCATGTTGATATTGATCCAGCAAGTATAGCTAAGATTGTTAAACCAAATTATCCAATTGTTGGTGATCTATCAATTGTTATGAAGCAAATTCTTGAACATGTAAAAGATTTTGAATTTAATGATTATTCAAAATGGATAGAGAAGCTTGATGGATATCAAAAAGAGCATCCTTTAAGATTTGAGGATGATAGTGATAGAATTAAACCACAATGGGTTGTTAAGCGTGTTGGTGAATTATTAGGTGATGACGCACTGATATCTACAGATGTTGGTCAGCATCAAATGTGGGCTGCACAATTTTATCCTTTTAATTATCCTAGACAATGGATGACAAGTGGTGGACTTGGTACAATGGGAGTTGGACTTCCATATGCAATGGGTGTAAAACGAGCAAATCCAGATAAAATTTCTGTTAATTTTACAGGTGATGGTTCTATTATGATGAATATACAAGAGATTATTACTTGTACACAATATAATTTACCACATATTAATATTATATTAAATAATAATTATTTAGGTATGGTACGACAATGGCAAACAAGATTTTATGATGATAGATTATCTGAAACAGTACTAGATACACAAGCTGATTTTAAAATGTTATCTGAATCAATGGGTGGAGTTGGTTATAAAGTTCATACAAAAGAGGAGTTTGACGCAGCTTTAAAAGATGCGGTTGATTCAAATAAGACAGCTATGATAGAGGTTATTGTTGATAGAAGAGAAGAGGTTCTTCCAATGGTACCAAATGGACATGCTTTAAATGAGATGTTACTATTAGGAGATAAATAATGAATAATTTTAAAGATTTTTATGATAGTGAAGAGAAACGAGAAGTATTATCAGTAATTGTTATAAACAAAGAATCAGTTTTAAGTAGAATAGTTGATCTATTTTCAGCCAGAGGTTATAACATAGAATCTCTTACAGTTGCACCTATTCCAAATAGTCAATACTCAAGAATTACTATTATTACAAATGGTAGAGCTAGAGTTATTGACCAAATTGTAAAGCAATTAAATAAATTAGTGCCTGTTTTAAAAGTTACTGAACATAAAAATGTAATTGAAAAAGATACGGTTCTAATCAAAGTACCAATTGACCAAAATCTCAGTGATGTTGATGTGATTGCTAGGGCTTATAATGGTGCAATACAAAATGTTACTGATGAGGCTATAGTTATATCTGCTACTGATACACCTGCAAGAATAGCTAATTTTATAAAAGTGATTGAAAAATACAAACCACTTGAGATAGTAAGAAGTGGTGTTGTTGCAATGGAAAGATAATTTTATATTATTTCAGCAGTTTAATAAAGGGCTCCTTTTTGGAGCTTTTTTTATTTATATTTAGCTATAATCGGGTTAAATTACTATCTATTATAGACAATAAGAAAGGTTTAAGAATATATGACTTTATTAGAAATATCAAATATACTTTCAATATCTTGTAATCAAGATAAAACAATAACAGGTTTAAATACTTTAAAAGATGCCACAAATAGTGAAATATCTTTTTTAGAAAATAAAAAATATCAAAAAGATCTAGAAAATACAGATGCAGCTGCTATATTTATTACAGAAGAGTTAAAACATTTAGTTCCAAAGAATAGTGTAGCATTAGTTACATCATCACCATATCTATCATTAGCATACGCATCAAAATATTTTGCACCAAAATTATATGATGAAGTTGGAGATGAACCTAAAATTGGAAATAATACAAAACTAATGAACAATATACATTTAGGAAAAAACAGCATAATTGGAGCTAATTGTACAATTATGGCAGGTGCGTTTATTGGTGATAATGTTACTATAGGGGATAATACTATTTTATATCCAAATGTTACTGTTTACAGAGATTGTACTATTGGAAATGATACTATTATCCACTCTGGAGCAGTAGTAGGAAGTGATGGTTTCGGTTTTGCTACAACTACTGATGGAGAGCATATAAAAATTTATCAAAATGGAAATGTTATTATTGGAAATGATGTAGAGATTGGTGCAAATACAACAATTGATAGGGCAGCATTTAATTCCACTATTATAGAAGATAAAGTTAGGATTGATAATTTAGTGCAGATAGCTCATAATTGTAAAATTGGATATGGCTCAATAATAACAGCACAATGTGGTTTTGCTGGTTCAACTTTATTAAATGAATATGTTGTCGTAGGCGCACAAAGTGGTTTTGCTGGTCATTTAGAAGTTGCACCATTTACAACAATTTCAGCAAAAAGTGGCGTAACAAAAAGTATAAAAGAGGAAAAAAAGCAATGGGCAGGTTTTCCTCTAATGGAGCATAAAAGTTGGCTTAGGCTTCAAGGTAAAATAAATAAGTTATTAAAAGGATAAGTTATAGCTATAAAAATAATTTCTACAATAGTAGCATTTATATTACTTTATCTATCATTCTCAATTTTTATTTCAGATGTAGATAGTGTTGGAAAAGTTGGGCATAATGTTGCTATATATTCTAAAGAATATTTAGGATACTTAGCTTATGTATATCTGCTTTTATTATTATATCCACTTTATAAATTTAATTTTTCATATATCCAAAATATAATAGAAAAAATAATTTCATTTATATTTTTATTTGTAACAGTTGTTATTTTTCAATCTTTAGTTATTAAAAATAATATGTCTGGTAAGTTTGGTGATATTATAGTTGATGAAGTGCAACCATTCGTTGGTATTGCCGGTTTATGGGTTTTTGTTTTAATTGGTTTTTTTGTATCTATGATTATTTTATTTGATAATTTAGAAGATAATATAATGACTAATTTATCAAAAATAAAAGATAAATTTATTTTTAAACCAAAACCTAAAATAGAGACAAGCAATTTAAATAAAAAATCAAATCTTAAAAAAAGAGTAAAAAAAGAGCAAGTAGATAAAGAACCAAAATTTGTATTAAAAGAGGTTGGAGATACAGCAGAGATAGTAATAGATGATGAAAAAAGTCAAAAAATAGTTGAAAATAATAATATTACTCAAAAAAATGAAATTGAAGAAGTTGATATCGTAGAAAAAGATTTAGATATAGAATCAGTAGTTATTCAAGAAGTGGAAGAAAAAAATCTCAAATCAACAAATAAAGCAGTAAATTCTGTAATAGTAGATGAATTAGAAGAAAATAAAAAACTTCTTGAAGATATAGAATCAGGAGATGTAGTAATACCAAAAGATTTTCAATTGCCATCAACTAATATTTTTCAAAAAGCACCAAAAGAGGTAAAACTGAAAATAAATGAGGAAGCAATAGATCAAAAAATAAAAGATTTACTTGAAAAATTATTAATGTTTAAGATAGAAGGTGATGTAGTTAGAACATACTCAGGTCCAATAGTAACAACTTTTGAGTTTAGACCAGCACCTAATGTAAAAGTCTCAAAAATTTTAAATCTACAAGATGATTTAGCTATGGCATTAAAAGCACAAACAATAAGAATTCAAGCACCAATTCCTGGAAAAGATGTTGTAGGGATTGAGGTGCCAAATGATGCTACACAAACTATATATTTAAGAGAGATATTAGAAAGTGAGCTTTTTTCAAAGGCATCATCACCTTTAACAATGATTTTAGGAAAAGATATAGTTGGAAATCCATTTATAACTGATCTGAAAAAATTGCCACATCTACTTATAGCAGGTACAACAGGTAGTGGTAAATCAGTAGGTTTAAATTCTATGATTTTATCTCTATTATATAAAAATTCACCAGATGCTTTAAAACTAATTATGATAGATCCAAAGATGATTGAATTTTCAATTTATAATGATATACCACACCTTTTAACTCCTGTTATTACAAAACCTACAGAAGCTATAAATGCTTTAGCAAATATGGTAGCTGAGATGGAAAGAAGATATACTTTAATGGCAGATACGAGAACGAAAAATATAGAAACATATAATGAAAAATCATTGTCAAGTTCTTACGAACCATTTCCTTATATTGTTATTATTATTGATGAATTAGCAGATCTTATGATGACAAGTGGTAAAGAGGTTGAGATATCAATTGCTAGAATTGCACAAAAGGCAAGAGCTTGTGGTATTCATCTTATTGTAGCAACTCAAAGACCATCAGTTGATGTTGTTACAGGTTTAATTAAAGCAAATTTACCTAGTAGAATTTCTTATAAAGTTGGTCAAAAAGTTGATAGTAAAATTATTTTAGATTCATTAGGTGCTGAGTCTTTATTAGGTAGAGGAGATATGCTTTTTACACCTCCTGGTATGAGTGGTTTAGTCCGTGTACATGCACCGTGGAGTGATGAAAAAGAGATTGAAGAGGTTGCTGAATTTTTAAAAGAACAAAGAGAAGCATCATATGATGTAAGTATTTTAAAAGAGAAAAAAGAGGAAGGATTTAAAGCAAATAGTGAAAATGGTTCTTTAGATATTGGAGAATTAGATGAATTATATGAACAAGCTAAAATGGTTGTTATTCAGGATAAAAAAAGTTCAATTAGTTATTTGCAAAGAAGATTAAAAATTGGATATAATCGATCGGCATCTATTATAGAGCAGTTAGAGATGACAGGTGTATTATCAGAAGCTAATGCAAAAGGGAATAGGGAAATTTTAATATAAAATAAGGATTTATGTATGGAAGAGTTGATACGAGATTGGGGATATATTGTTTTATTTTTGTATTCTTTTGGAGGTGGATTTGTAGCATTAGTTGTTGCAGGTATATTATCTTTTAGTGGAGAATTAAATATAATATATGTACTAATAGTAGCAGGTGTAGCAAATTTTATAGGAGATCAATTTTTATTTTCAATTGCAAGAAAAAACAAATCTCAAGCAAAAGAGATGATGAAAAAACATCAAAGAAAAATTGCAATGGCTCATTTGCTTATGAAAAAATATGGTTCATCGGTTATTTTTATACAAAAATATATTTATGGAATTAAAACACTTATCCCCTTAGCTATGGGTTTAACAAAGTACGATATAAAGAAATTTATTTTTTTTAATATTTTTGCAACAATAGCATGGACACTAATCGTTGGATTATCATCTTATATGTTGGGTGAAGTAGTTTATAAATATATTGAAGAGTTTAAAACATATGGAATTATATTTGTTATTATTCTTCTTCTAATGGTTACATATTTATTTAGGAAATTCTCTAAATAATACTCAGAATAATATAAAAATCAATAAAAAGCCTACTATTTTTAGTAGGCTTTTTTTATATTTAAAAGAATTTAAAAATTTCAGTTTCTTTTTAGCTACAGCTCTTGACAAGCAATAACTTTTACACTATAATCCGCCACACAAAACGACAGAGGGTTTTAAAACCAAATATCGATTTGTAAGTTCTTT
>JAYEJC010000152.1:0-16239 GCA_034660335.1 Campylobacterota bacterium | reverse complement strand
CTTCTCTACACCAAAACCTAACATAATGATTTTGTATAAATAAGGTCTATCTTTTCGCCATTTTCTTAATGTCCTAGCATCAATGCCAAGTAATCTTGCTTTATCTTGTTGTGTTAATTTCATAAGTAACTTTACATTAAAAAATATATTAAAAAAATTCGGCATATTATTCCTATTTTATTATTTATTAGGAATAATATGTATATAATTATAACAATTCGGATATATATTCCTAAATCTATATAAAAAAGAGACCTATTTTGATAAAAACCTTTGATAACAAAACCTCAATAGTAGGTGATGACTTACAAAACTCTATAGAGAAAAATAGCAAACTTTTTGTTGCATCATCTTTGTTTTCTATCTATGGATATGAGTGTTTAAAAAAAGAGCTAAAAGGTATAGAGAAACTTCACTTTATATTTACAGACCCAACTTTTATCAAAACAGATGAGAAAAGAAAAGATAACAAATATTTCCAAATCAACTCATCAAGTTCACTAAATACAGCCAAAGCTATAAGTGGCTCACAGTTTGAGCTAAATCTCAAAAATGAACTAAAAGGTGCAAAGATAGCCAAAGAGTGTAAGTCTTGGGTAGAAAAAAAAGTACAGTTTAAGACAAACAAAGGTCAAAATAGTGTCCAAGCTATGATACTAGTAGATAATGATAAGCAAAACAAAGCTATCTATATGGGGATAGATGAGTTTAGTAGTGCTGGTTTTGGGTACAAAAAAGACAATTCAGTCTTAAGGGTGATAAACAAAATATCAGATACAAATATCTCAAAAGAGTACCTCAAACAGTTTGAAAATGTATGGAACGATAGTGAACTACTAAAAGATATCACCCCTGAAGTGATAGCATATATAGACAACCTTTACAAAGAAAATGCCCCTGAGTTTATCTACTATCTTATTTTGTACCATATCTTTGATGAGTTTTTAGATGACTTAAGTGAAGATGAACTTGCCAATGAAAAAACGGGCTTTAAAAATAGTATCATTTGGAATACTTTGTATGAGTTTCAAAAAGATGCTGTACTGGCACTTATAAACAAACTAGAAAGACACAACGGCTGTATCTTAGCTGATAGTGTAGGACTTGGTAAGACATTTACAGCACTTGGTGTGATAAAATACTATCAAGAGAGAAACAAATCTATCCTTGTACTATGCCCTAAAAAGTTAGGAGACAACTGGAAAACTTTTCTAAACAACTATGAAGATAATCCACTTTTAAAAGATAGATTTAACTACGATGTGCTTTATCATACAGATATTCTAAGAGATAAGGGTGAGTCAAATGGGATGGAGCTTAGCCGTGTAAACTGGGCAAACTACGACCTAATAGTTATAGATGAGTCACACAACTTTAGAAACAATAGTGCAAGAAAAGATAAAACCACAAGATATCAAAAACTACTCAATATTATTAGTTCTGGTGTACAAACAAAACTTTTGATGCTAAGTGCTACCCCTGTAAACAATCGCTTCACAGACCTTAAAAACCAGCTAGCTTTAGCCTATGAGGGGCAAACAAACCAAAAAGATGAAAAGCTAAATATAGGTGGCTCTATTGAGCAAGTACTAAGAGGTGCTCAAAAAGTGTTTAACGACTGGGGGAAACTAGAAGATGAAAAAAGGACAACAAAAAATCTTCTAGGTGAACTTAATAAAAACTTTAACTTTTTTAAGCTTCTTGATAGTGTCACGGTTGCTAGAAGTAGAAAACATATAGAGAAATACTACGATATGAGTACAATAGGGAAGTTTCCTACAAGACTTACCCCTATACCACTTAGATGTGAGATAACAAACCTTGAAGATGTGATAAAAATAGAGCAGATATATAAATACCTCTCAAGTTTTAATATGTCTGTTTATAGTCCGTTTGGTTATATTTTACCATCTAAAATAGAGTTCTATAACAACTTGTATGATAATCAAGTGAAAAATAATAGTACACTAAAGCAATCAAACAGAGAAAACAACCTAAAAACCCTTATGAGGGTAAACTTCCTAAAAAGACTAGAAAGCTCAGTAGATAGCTTTCGTATCACTCTTGATAATTTTGCTACAAATATCCAAAATATCCTTGATAAAATAGAGAAGTTTGAAAATGGAGACAGTGCAACTATAGATGATATAAATAGTATAGATATAGAAGATATGGAGGATGAGCAGTGGCTTGATGAGGAGTTTAGTATAGGGAAAAATGTAAAGATAAATCTTGAAGATATGAACACTTTAGGGTGGAAGCAAGACTTACTAGAAGACCTAAACACAGCTTTAAAGATACTCTATGAGATGGAAAAAATCACCCCAAATCACGATACAAAACTAAATGTCCTAAAACAAAAAATAAAAGAGAAACTAAACTATCCCATAAATGAAGGAAATAAAAAAATCATCATCTTCACAGCCTTTGCCCACACAGCAAACTATCTGTATGAACAGCTAAAAGAGTACAACCTCTCTTTAGGACTTCACACAGCCAAAATCACAGGTAATAGTACAAACAGATCAACTCTTGATATAAACAGTGAGTTTAACAATCTTTTGTCCCACTTCTCCCCACTATCAAAAAATAAAAAGCTTAAAAATAAAAATGAGCAGATAGATATCCTTATAGCAACAGATTGTATCTCAGAGGGGCAGAACTTGCAAGATTGTGACACCCTTATAAACTATGATATCCACTGGAACCCTGTACGGATAATCCAAAGGTTTGGTAGAGTTGATAGGATAGGTAGTAAAAACGACTACATCCAGCTTATAAACTTCTGGCCACAAATCAGCCTTGATGAGTATATAAATCTTAAAAATAGAGTAGAAACTAGAATGCATATGGTAGATACAACAGCTACAGGGGATGACAATGTATTGACAAATCTATCATCTGAGATGAAGTTTAGAAAATCTCAATTAGAAAAGATGCAAAATGAAGTAGTAGATATAGAGGATATAGATAGCTCCATATCTATCACAGACCTAGGACTCAATGACTTTAGGATGGACCTTGTAAACTATATAAACACAAAAGAGGATATAAAAGAGGTATCGACAGGTATCCATACAGTTTGTAAAAAAGACAGATCAAAAAATATAGATGAGGGTGTGATATATATCCTAAAAAATATCAATCAAGAGGTAAATATAGACAAGATAAATCAACTACACCCTTTTTATCTAATCCATATATCAAATAGTGGCGAGATAATCTCAAATCATATCACAGTAAAACAAACCCTAGATACATTAAGACTACTTTGTAAAGGTGAGGATGAACCTCTAAGAGAAGTATATACACTATTTAACGATGAGACAAAAGATGGTAAAGATATGACCACTTACTCAAATCTTTTAAATGAAGCGATAGGTTCAATAGTACAAACAAAAGAGCAAACAGATATAGAGTCACTTTTTAGTGGTGGTGGTACAACATCATTTTTGACAAATGAGATAGATGGGCTTGATGATTTTGAGCTTATCGCTTTTGTGGTGATAAAATGAGTTTTTTAAAAGAGTATCAAAACTTAAAGTGGGAGCTACCCACTTTAAGCCTACTTTATAAGAGCCAATGTGACATAAGCCACTGCTATTATAAGGTATATAACTTGATGAATATTCGGTTCCATCTTGCTTTACCTTTTTTATTAGGTCTATCCACAAAACCCAACCATACAGCCAATAAAAAAGCCCTGCAAACGCAAGGCTTTTTGATAAACCTAAAAAAGGTTGTGATGTTGAACCGAATAAAAACATCAAACCCGAAGAGCTACTTCGTTAGAAATAATATTACAGTATATGAAATTAAAAAGAGCTTAATATGAATCTACCAAATTCTACTAAACTAAACAAAAAACTAAAGAGCTATTTTGAGAGAAATATCAAAAATGGAAGAACCCTTTTAAGTGAGGTAAAAACCATAAACCTTATACATAAACTCTCAAGTAAGACTATCAATATAGCTACTACACCTAAAGTAAAAGAGATACTTATCTTTGAGATAATTTTAAATAAAAAAGAGCTACCAAAAGAGCTTTTGAGAAGTATAATCATCCCTGATATACCTGTACTTTATCTCTTGAGGTATGAAGATAGTTGTGCTTATGCTATATCACTACTTGAGGGTAAAAATCATCTTTTTTTAGAGTTTGTAGATACTAAAAATGTAGCTCTATTTGACTTTTTTGATTTTAGTGGAACAAACTTAGAAAAAATATATCACAACATCGCAAAAGAGTTTTTAAAAAATATAAAAGATACAAATATAGATATCTCAAAAGTAGAGTTTAAAGAACTACTAGAGCTAAATAACAAAATAGAAACACTAAAAAAAGAGATACAAACATATCAAAACAAAATCTCAAAAGAGAAGCAGTTTAAAAAACAGCTTGAGCTAAAAAGAGGACTAAAACCACTTCAAAAAGAGCTAGAAACTATACTAAAGGAAAAAGAATGAACCAAACTAATATAAACAAACTCAAGATGAAAACACCAAATAAAACAGATATAAATATCCAAGATATTTTAAAACTATTTCCAAATATAGCTACAGAAAAAGATGGCAAAAAAGCGATAGATTTTGACCTACTTCGGCAGATGTTAAGTGAAGATATCATTGAGGGTGATGAGGAGAGGTATCGCCTTGATTGGCCTGGGAAAAAAGCCTCACTTCTAAAAGCAAATAGCTCTATATCTAAAACTCTGCGACCTTGTAAAGAGGAGAGTGTAGATTTTGATACTACACAAAACTTATATATAGAGGGTGATAACTTTGAGGTACTAAAGCTTATCCAAGAGAGCTATCTAGGCAAAATCAAGATGATATACATAGACCCACCATACAATACAGGCAAAGACTTCGTATATCGAGATAACTTCAAAGAGTCAAAAGAGGAGTTTGAGGAAAAAATCGGCTTAAAAGATGAGGATGAAAACAAACTATTTAAAAACACAGACTCAAACGGTAGGTTTCATAGTGACTGGCTATCTATGATGTATGAGAGACTGATAGTCGCTAGAGACTTACTCAAAGATGATGGGGTTATATTTATATCTATAGATGACAATGAGGTGCATAATCTAAGGAAGATATGTGATGAAGTTTTTGGTGAGGGGAATTTTGTAGGACAAATAAGTATTGCAAAAGGAACAACAACTGGTCAAGATGCTAATAAAATTGGTAGTAGCATTGATTATTTATTAGTATATACTAAGAAAATTGATGATTTTATATTGGTTGGATTACCAATGACTGAAAAAGACAAACTAAGGTTTTCACTAGAAGATTCAAAAGGAAAATATTCAATATTGCAATTTAGAAAAACTGGTAGTAACGATAGAAGAGAAGATAGACCTAATTTATTTTATCCAATAACCGCTCCTGATGGTACTGAAATATACCCTTATCATCCAAGCGGTTATGAAAGTACATGGAGAACATCACTATCATCTTATAAAAAATGGATTGATGAAGATTTGATTGTTTGGAAAAAAGATTCTAATGACGAATATAAACCTTATGTAAAGTATTATCTTGAAGGTCGTACAAAACAAGTTCCAAATTTATGGAATGATATTGATGGTAACAAAAAAGCATCTTTAATTATTAAGAAACTATTTGATAAAAAATTATTTGATTTTCCTAAGCCTGTTGAATTATTAACTAGATGTATGAGAATCAGTAATATATCAGAAAACGACATAATCCTAGATTTCTTCTCAGGTTCAGCCACAACAGCCCATGCAGTGATGGACCTAAACGCTCAAGATGGAGGCAATAGAAAGTTTATCATGGTACAGCTTCCAGAAACCACAGATGAGAAAAGTGAAGCTTTTAAAGCAGGATACAAAACTATACCTGAAATTGGAAAAGAGAGAATTCGTCGTGCAGGAAAAAAGATACTTGAAGATAATTCAAAATTAAACACTCAAAATTCAAAATTAGATTTAGATATAGGTTTTCGAGTACTCAAAGTAGATGATACAAACTTCAAAGATATCTACTACCACCCTAGCAAACTCTCTCAAGAGCAGTTAGGACTATTTGATACCACCATCAAAGAAGATAGAGATGGGCTTGATGTGCTGTTTCAAATCTTACTTGACCTTGGAGTGGAGCTATCACTTCCAATTAATGCTATACCAAACAAAGAAAACCCTGAGTTCTTTATAGTAGAAGATGGTGAGCTAATAGTGTGTATAAAAGATGAGATACAAAAAGAGGATATAGAGTATATCAAGTCACTAAATCCCCTAAATGTAGTACTAAAAGAGTCATGCTTCAAAGCAGACAAAGATAAGATAAATCTAGTACAAAACTTATCATTGGTTACAACAGTATCGGTGATATAAAAGGGTATAAGAGTTTGGCAGTTTAAGGAGGAGGAAGCGTTTAAAGACCGCTCCCCAAAGTCTTTTAATACAACTTGGTAACTATAATAGAAACCAAAAGTATAATTGTTAGGAATTTTGTCACTTCCTAAGTTGATGCTAAAGCATATCAACTTAGGTTCCAAACCTAAAAAAGTAAAGCAGTTTACTTTTTAGACGGTTTTCACCCTCTATCGTGACTTTAGATGCACAGAACTAAAAAAGGGCAAAGGGTAATTAATCCTTCGCCCTAGCTGTACACCTAGTCATCACGACAGAGTGTGACAAATTTCCTTAACAAAACGATTATACAAAAAATAAAAAATAAAGTCAAGGAAAAAAAGTATGAAACTACAGTTCAAATCACAAGGCTATCAGACAAAAGCTACCCAAGCTGTTATAGATATATTTAGAGGTCAAACTAAGGGTGAGAGGGTAGATATAGTAGATAGAAAAGTGCTAGACCAAGGGCTTTTAGGACTTGAGACTATAGAGAAAAAACGCTTTTCAAACAAAGAGCTTGAGTCTCATATAAATATCTTAGCAAATACAAGAGCGGTCCAAAAACAAGATGAGCTACTCAAACTAAGCACCAGCTTAAAAGATGGGCTAAACTTTAGTATAGAGATGGAGACAGGTACAGGAAAAACCTATGTCTATACCAAAACGATGTTTGAGCTACATAAAACTTATGGTTGGAGTAAGTTTATCATCATAGTACCAAGTATCGCTATTAGAGAGGGTGTATATAAATCTTTGCAGATAACAGCTGAGCATTTTAAACACGAGTATAAAAAGAAGCTTCGATATTTTATATACGATACAAAAAACTCCTCAAACCTTACAAATATAGATAGATTTGCAAATAGCAGTGAGATAGAGGTGATAGTGATGAACTACCAAGCGTTTGCTACAAGTAGTAATGAATCTAGAAAGATATATGAAAAGCAAGACTCTATGCAATCAAGAAGACCTATAGATATCTTAAGTGATACAAGACCTATTTTACTTATCGATGAGCCACAAAGATTAGGGGCAACAGCTGAGAAAAAACTCAAAGAGTTCAATCCACTATTTTGTTTACGATATAGTGCTACACATAAAAAAGATTTTCATAAGATATATCGTCTTGATGCTATCGATGCATTCAATGAAAAGTTGGTCAAAAAGATATCGGTAAAAGCTATAGATATACAAAGTGACAGTGCTACAGGTGGATATATCTTTTTTGATAGTATAAAGCTATCAAAAGATAAGTACCCACAAGCCCTACTAGAGATAGATATAAAACAAAAAGAGAGTATCAAAAAAAGGGTGATAAAGGTGTCACAAGGGGACAATCTTTTTGCACTCTCAAACAACCTTAGCCAATACAAAGATAACTTTACAGTAAGTTCCATAGATGCAAGAGACAATAGCATCAAGTTTTTAAATGGCATCAAGCTTGAAGCTGGACAGATAAGTGGAAGTGTACAAGAAAAACACTTGAGAAGAGTACAAATACGAGAGACCATAAAAAGTCATATCCAAAAAGAGAAAGAGCTATATCATAAGGGTATAAAAGTACTAAGCCTATTTTTTATAGATGAGGTAGCTAAGTATAGAGTATATGATGAGCAAAACAATCAAATCAAGGGTGAGTATGAACAGATATTTGAGCAAGAGTACAAAAAAGTAGTATCTGAAGATGTGGGGCTTTTTGATAGTGAGTATAAGAGTTATCTTGATAGTTTAGATATAAATCATATCCACAAAGGGTATTTTTCTATAGATAAAAAAGGCAAACTCATAGATCCAAAAGCAGATAAAAGTGGAAATAGTAACGATGCTAGTGCATATGACCTTATCATGAAACAAAAAGAGAAGCTACTTGACTTTAAAGAGCCTACAAGATTTATCTTTTCACATAGTGCTTTAAGGGAGGGTTGGGACAATCCAAATGTATTTCAAATCTGTACACTCAAACACTCAAATTCAAGTGACAATAAACGCCAAGAGATAGGAAGAGGACTTCGTATCTGTGTAGATAAAGATGGTATAAGACAAGATAAAACGATACTAGAAAATCAGTTTTTTGATATAAATACTTTGACCGTCATAGCAAGTGAATCATATGATAGCTTCGCTTCAAGTTTACAAAAAGATATATTAGAATCTTTAAGTCGTGAAACAAAAATAGATATCAAAACACTTTCACAAATAACATTGGTAAATGAAAAAGGACAAAAGCTAAAACTAGATAAAAAACTAGCCCAAACCCTTGTAGATGATTGGGGTCAAAAAGGCTACATAGGTGAAGATGGATATATCACTAAAAAAGCCACAAAAGATATAAAAGATGGTAGTTTTGAAGTACCAAATGAGTTTGAAAAGTATCAAAAAGAGCTAAAAGAGTTGGTCAAAAAAGCTAGTACAAAAGCTGTAGTAGATAGTATGATAGGCAATGGCAAAGGTATAGATGAGTTTACACTAGAGCCAAATAAAAACTTTGAAAAAAAAGAGTTCCAAGAGCTATGGGCAAAGATAAACAAAAAAGCCACCTATACTATAGATGTAGATACAGTTGAGTTGGTCAAACAAAGTGTGATGAGTATAGACCAAACTTTAGAGGTGGATAGAGTGGTAGTAAGAGTTATCCAAGCAGAGCAAAAAGATCAGCTAACTATAGATGATTTAGCAAATGCAAATAGTGTGATGGAGGATGAAAATATAAACATCTCAAAATCAAGCTATGAGTTAGGGGATACAAAATATGACCTAATAGGTGAGATAGAAAAACACACCTCACTTTTAAGAGCTACTATCATAGAGATACTTCAAAATATCTCACAAAAAAAGTTTGAGATGTTCAAGATAAACCCTGAGAATTTTATAGTAAAGGTTTCAAAACTTATCAACCAACAAAAAGCAAAGCTACTAATAAGTGGGATAAAATATCACAAGACTGATAAAAAGTACGATACAGATATATTTACAATCCAAAATTTTAAGTGCAACCTAAAAACAGACACAATAGAGGTAAAAAAACATATCTACGACTACTTAAAATCTGATTCAAATATAGAAAAAGATTTAGCAATAGCTATGGATAAAGGGCAAATAGTAGTATATGCAAAACTACCAAATGAGTTCAAAATACCGATGCCGATGCTAAAAGATGGTTACAACCCTGATTGGGCTGTGGTGTTTGAAAATGAGGATAAAAAAGATATATATTTTATAGCAGAGACAAAAGGAGATTGTGACAACACACAACTAAAAGGTGATGAGCAACTCAAAATAGAGTATGCAAAAAAATATTTTGAGTGTTTAAATGATGAGGATGTTAGTTATGATTGTGTAGCTAATTATGATGAACTATTACAAAAAATATTTAGGTAAAAAGAGATGATATAAAGAAAAAGTTAAACTATCAGCCTAAAGGGTTGATAGTATTTGTGCGAATACCCAAAAAAGAAAGTAATAAAAAAATATGTAATTGCTCATAGTTTAATAATATGTTTGTGATTTTCTTGTGATTCAATAAAAAATTTGAAAACTTAAATTATCTTGTAAAGTTAGTATTTATCGTAGTTTGTAAGGTATATGATTAATTAGTGGCGGACGAGGAGAGATTCGAACTCTCGGTACCGTTACCAGTACGCATCCTTAGCAGGGATGTGGTTTCAGCCACTCACCCACTCGTCCTTTTGAGTGACAGAATTATAATAGAATAAACATAAAAAACATCTTAAATATTAGATGTTTTTTAAAATTCTTTCTACTACTGCTGCTGGATTGTCTGATTTGTAAATTGGTCGTCCAACTACAATAAAATCAACCAGTTCTTTTTGTGCTAGATTTATGTCAGCTACCCTTTTTTGGTCACCAGCATCTTCACCAAATGGTCTAATACCAGGTGTTAGTGTGATAAAATCTTTTGAAGTGTTTTTTTTGATATCAAAGCTTTCAAAAGCAGAAGAAACAACACCATCAAGTCCAGCATCAAAACTATCGATTGCAAACTTTGTTGCCTTGTCTTGAATATCTTCATTGTAGATAGCTTTGAAGTTTTCATTGTCAAAACTAGTCAGGGCAGTTACTGCTAAAACTAAAGGTCTATTTGGGATATCTTTGATTCTATCCATCACTTCTCTCATAGCAACTTTTCCAGCTGATGCATGTACATTAAACATATCTACATCAAGTTTACTTATCTCAGCAGCTGCATCTGCCATAGTATTTGGAATATCATAGAGCTTTAGATCCAAAAATATTTTAAAATTTGGATTTATATCTTTTAACTCTTCTAAAAACTTTTTTCCATCTCTTATATAACTTCTAAAACCAACTTTTAACCAAACATCATAGTTTTGTATTTTTGTAGCAAGTTCTAAATTCTCTTTAGCACTTGGATTATCTAATGCGACACATAATTTCATCTAGTTTTTCTCTATACTATCAAGAACACCATTTATAAATCTTGGTGCATTATCACTTGCAAGTCTTTTTGATAATTCAATTGCTTCATTTATAATGATAGGTTTATCTAGCTGACTAAATAATATTTCATAAATAGAAAGTCTTAAAATTGCTTTTTCAACTGCACCTACATCTGCTATCTCTCTTTGTTTTAGATGTTCAGATATCTCTTTATCAACATATTCAAGTTTTTCAATAGTACCATTGAAAAGTGTTAGTGCAAAATCTTTTTGTTTATTTCTTATCTTTTTATCTTCTAAAATAATATCAGAAAACTTTGCTATTGATTCATTTCCTAAATCATATGCGTATAACAAGCCAATTACTGATTCTCTTGCTTGAGTTCTTGTAGCCATTATTTATCCATCTTAGAGTATAAATCTAACATCTCAACAATCGTAATCATAGCTTCAGCACCTTTATTTCCAGCTTTGCTACCTGCTCTTTCTATTGCTTGTTCTATTGTATCTGTTGTTAAAACACCATTTGATACAGGTACACCATATTCCATAGTAGCACTTGCTATCCCTTTTGTCGCTTCTGCTGATATATAATCAAAATGTGGAGTAGCACCACGAATAACAGCACCTACACAACATACAGCATCATATTTTCCACTTTGTAAAGCTTTTTTTAATGCAAATGGTATCTCAAATGCACCTGGAACTAATATTAAATCTAAATTATTTTCATCTCCACCATGTCTTTTAAAAGCATCAGCAGCACCCTCTACTAATCTATCTGTAATTATATGGTTGAATCTACCATTTATTATAGCTACTTTTTCTGTACCATTTAGTCTTAATTGACCTTCAATTATATTCATCTATTCTCCTTGATGTTATATTTTAATTATATTAGTTTTTTGCGATTATATCTAAATTTTTATTAATAGTTTAATACATCTTGTATTTTAAAAATATCATCTATTGTTTTATATAAATCATCTATTTTCAACATATTTGGTCCATCACTTAAAGCACAAGAGGGATCAAAATGTGTTTCAAAGAAAAATCCATCAACTCCAACTGCAGCAGCAGCTTTTGCTAAGCTTGGAACAATAGCACTATTACCACCAGTTGTTTCACCAGTACTTGGTACTTGTGCTGAATGTGTAGCATCAAATATAACAGGTGCAAACTCTCTCATAGCTATAAGGTTTTTCATATCAACAACCAATGCACCATAACCAAACACATTTCCTCTTTCACAAAGCCATACACCATTTTCTTTAGAATTTTGATAGTTTACCTCGTCACATCCTCTAGTACTTAGTACTTTTGCAACTGGATGTTTCATACTAGCAGCAGCTAAAAACTGCCCTTTTTTTATATTTACTTTTGCATCTGTTCTTGCTGCAGCTACTAATAAATCTGTTTGTCTGCATAAAAAAGCTGGGATTTGAACTACATCACAAACTTCTGCAGTTGGTGCTACTTGGTATGACTCATGTACATCTGTTACTAGCTTCATACCAAAAGTATCTTTTACCTCTTGAAGTATCTTTAAGCCCTCATCAAGTCCAGGTCCTCTAAAGCTATCCAAACTTGTTCTATTTGCTTTATCAAAACTTGCTTTAAAGTGAAAATCAACTCTTTTATTTTCATTTAATTTTACTAATTGTTCTGCTATTTTCATAACATTATCTCTATTTTCTATCACACATGGTCCTGTTAATAGTATCATATTTTTATCCTTTTATATCTATTTTTTCCATTTTAAAAATGTTTTCTCTTTACCCTCTACAACATAATGAAACTCATATACATTGTTGGCTATATATTCTAAATCCTCTTTTGCATTTTCATCACATGCAAAAAGTATTTTATCATTTATTTTTATATTTAAGTCCAATTGGGGTAATACAATATCCTCTTCATCTCTTACTATTAGAAGTGGTATTAGATTGTTTTTTTGTGTTCTATCTCTTCTTGATAACTGTAATTTTGATAGTTTTAAAGTTTTTTTCTTATCACTTAAATAATTAAAGATCTCTATAGCTTCTGTTTTATTTATATTTAGTTCATAAGTACTAGGGTTTGTATGTATACTTTTCATCAATATTGATAATAACTTTCGTCCCCATTGCTCATCTTTGTGAGTAAGTACTCTTATCATTCGATCACACAATGGATTGATTATCGCATTTGTAGTTTTATGAATCAATATTTTAGCAGGTATAAAGATATGGTCAATTTTTGCATGTGAAAATATTGAAAAATCTGACAACTCATTTTCTCTTGAGATTATTATTGTTTTTTTATTCATTTTTTTAACTGTTGAAGCAATTGATAAATTTGTTGTGTCATTATTCGTTGCTATTAAAACTAATTTTGCATCTTTTATATTTGCTTTTTCTAAATAAAATTTATCTTCAGAGTTTCCTAATATTATATTTCTGATATTGTGATTAAATGCATCTTCTACAATCCGAGAATCAGATTCAATAATAGTAGGTGTTATATTATTTTCTTTGAATATTTTGTATAAGCTCTTCCCTAATCTTCCAAAACCACAAATAATAATTGATTCTTTGGGGATTGAAAATGTTTTTGTATCTAATGTATCTATTTTATATAACCAATTCTCAATTTTAAATAAACTAGGCGTATTTAGAGACATTTGAATTTGATATGCTATGATCGCAAATGGATTTTCAACTATATTTGCCCCAGCATCAAGTAGATTTCCTGTCTCATCTTGAGTACCTGATCGTACTGCTACTTTTATATGGGGATTTAATATCTTTGATGCTAAGGTTACTCTCATATTTAAAATATTTTTTTCAAATAAAGCTATAATAGCTTTGCAATGAATTGATTTTATCCCTGCATATTCTAATGATGTTGGATCATAAACATCTGCAACCAAAACTGGAACATTTGGTACAAAACCCTCAAGCCTAAGATAATCAGCCCTTTGTTGTTCTTGTTCTATTACAACAACTCTTACTTTAGAATCAAGCATTTTTTGAATAATCTCACTTGTTGTATCATTGTATCCAAGTATAATAACAAAGTCTTCTTTTATATGTTTTACTGATCTTTTAAATCTAGCCCTTGCAATTTCACTTAAAAAAAGCTTGTCTTGCAAAAGTGACACCAAAGTACCAATACCATAAAACCAACCCAAAACAGTGATATATATAGAAGCTGATATCCACATCTTTTGAGCATAAGTAAAAGGAAAAGGAATCTCACCAAATCCTATAGTAGTAGCAGTATATGATACAAAATAAAAAGCATCAAATATAGACATATGGTATATATTGCCTTGATCATCAATACCAGGAATAATAATAAGCCCAGTCATTGATATAGCATATGCTATAACAATAACAGTAAATGGCAAACGCATCCTTTGTAAAATAATCCATAATGAGCTGTTGTTCATTATACTATCCTATCTTTTAGATTTTAATGTATCACCAATATATAATATAACTGAAGTTATATTTGCCAATAATGCACCACCACTCAAAGATATAATAAGTCCAGTAATTTCATGAGACACAAGCCCTTCCGTACCAAAAATAGTCCATATTGTTGCAGCTGCAATTAACTGAAGATCTGCTACTAGACTTGTAGCTATTAGTACAGAACCCATCTGTGTTTTGTCACCTAGTTTTAAAACAGTTGCTATGATATTTACTATAATTGCTGCAAATAGTTCATATTTACTATGCATATTTATATCAAGTGGATCACCATAAAAAAAACCAAAATTGAGTGTCATAGCTAAAATTATAAAAAATCCAGCTATTACCTTATCTAAATTCATTAATACTCCTATTTAAAAATTATTTCAATATTGTATCTAAAATAAGATTTATATCTTTTATTTTTTTGTCACAAGAATTCCACTTAGTATAATAAAACATATACCTACTAATATCATAGCATCAGGAAAAAGATCACCTAATATCATACCTATTATTATTGAAAATATAATATTACTATAACTAATAGTACCTACAATTCCACCTTGTGCTAAAGAATATGCTTTTGTCATATATATTTGTGAAAGTGTTGCAAATACACCCAGTCCAAGGATTAAAAACCAAGTAACTCCTGTAGGCATTATAAATTTTCCGATTATCCAATCAAAATAAGTAGATGTATAAAACTCACCAATTATTAATAAAATTATTGGACCAATTGTTCCTACTGTCATAAAAGATAACACTATAGCCCTATTTTCATAATGTTTTCTAAGTTCTCTTATCGATGTATAAGCAAGTCCCGCTCCAATACCACTTAAAATACCTAAATAATCTGTCTTATCCAAAGTACTAATATCAAATCCAGTTATAAATAAAACACCAATAAATCCAATAAATACACCAATCCAAGCAAAAGAGGAAAGCTTTTCTTTTAGTAATATATATGAAAATATAGCAGTAAATATAGGAGATATTTTATTAAAAGTCATAGCTTCTGCTAGTGGAATATGTGCAATATTATAAAAATACATTAACAATGCACTAAATCCTATAAATCCTCTCATAAAAAGTAAAAAAGGTTTTCCCCCTTTTTGTTTTAATGGGCTTTTATAGATTGCAAATAAAATTATTATGACACCTGTTATATTTCTAAAAAAAACAATCTCAATTGAGCTCATATAGGCACTTAATTCTTTTGCAAATCCACCAGTAAAAGCAAAAAGCAATGAAGATAAAAGCATATATCTTATCGCTAGGTTTGTATTATTAGTTAAGTTCACTAGCTTTTTGCATTATTAGTTTTATATCATCATATGATATTGGCTTTGTTATATAGAGATCACTTAATCCATCTTCTAAAATATTTTTACCTCTAGATGCAGTAATAAAAATAATAAAAATTGAGTCATTTATCTCTTTTATTTTTTTTACATCTGACATTTTTTCTCCTGCTATATACTTATCCATTATCATATTGTTAATAAATAAAAAAAGGTTAAGAAAAAATTCTTAACCTTTTTTGTAAAGTTAATTTAAAATATTATGCGTTTTTTTATGATCCATAATCATTGCATAAGCTTCATCTTTTAATTTTAATTTAGCTTTTTTCATTTTTTCAATCTCTATTGTATCAATATGATCTACTCCACCTGCTTCTGCTTTGTCTAATTTATCATGTAGCTCATTGTGCTCATCAAAAACCTTTTTGAAATGTGCATTTGTTGTTTTTAGTTCTGTTACTATCTCTCTATATTCATGAAACATATTAATATCCTTTTATTAAATTTTTGCAATTATACCTAAAACTTACTTATTAAACAATTTAAATAATTTCTGATTGTGTTTCAGTCTCATTAGCTATTGGTTTCATAGCTGGAAATAAAAGTACATCTCTAATACTATGTTGATTTGTAAGCATCATCACAAGTCTATCTATCCCTATACCCTGTCCTGCTG
>JAYEJC010000151.1:0-4260 GCA_034660335.1 Campylobacterota bacterium | reverse complement strand
TTGAGATTATAAACTGTGATAATAAAAATCTTATACTACTCAATATTCCAAGAGCTTCAAGGGTATTAAAGCCTATATATACAGGACAAAATCCACTTACAGGTACATACCTAAGATACCATGACTCAGATGTAAAAGCCAAAGATGAGATCATAAAACATATGCTAGCAGATGCAATAAACGAATCAAACGATACCGTTATATTAGAGGGATTTGATATAGATGATATAGATACCCAAAGTTTTCAAGCCTATAGAAATATATACAAATCAACAAAATCAAATCATCCTTGGATAGAGTTAGATGATAAAGAGTTTTTAATCCAACTTGGTGGATATAAAAAAGATAGAAAAAACAGTATTGAGGGTTTGACACTTGCAGGTCTTTTGATGTTTGGAAAACAAAGATCTATTTTAGATGGTCTATCAAACTATCTAGTTGATTATCAAGAGCAAACAGAAAATGTAGAAGATAGATGGATTGATAGAATTACTACAGATGGAACATGGAGTGGAAATCTTTTTGAATTTAGTCAAAAAGTTTATAGAAAACTTACATCTGATCTAAAAGTACCATTTAACCTAAAAGATTCATTTCAAAGAGTAGATGAAACAAATATCCATGAAGCGATAAGAGAAGCCCTAGTAAATACTCTTATACATGCAAACTACAACGGTCGAATTGGGATACAAGTGATAAAACACCCTAAAGGGTATAGCTTTAGAAATCCTGGACTTTTAAGAGTCTCTAAAGAGGATGCTTTTAGGGGTGGGCATAGTGACTGTAGAAATAAAACTTTACAAAAGATGTTTCAGTATATAGGTATGGGAGAGCAAGCTGGATCTGGATTTCCTAAGATGCTTCGAGCTTGGATGGAACAGCATTGGCAATACCCATATATTGATGAAAATATACAGCTAGAAACAACAACACTATTTATGCCTACTATTTCACTTTTTCCTCAAGAGATACAAAATGCACTTGAAAAATCAAATGTCGATATGATAACCCCCCAAGTCACCCCCCAAGTCACCCCCCAAGTCACCCCCCAAGTTTTGAGTTTGTTGGAAAAGATTGATAGTGAAAATACAAGAGATGAGATGATGCAAAAATTGAATTTAAAAGATAGAAAGAATTTTAGAGAAAACTATATTAATGAAGCTTTAAAAAATGGTCTTATTTCATTGACAATTCCAGATAAACCACAAAGCTCAAAACAAAAATATAAACTAACCAATATTGGAAAAGATATACTAAAAAAGAATAGCAAATGAATAAATTTACAATACAAAAAAGCTTCGCAATAAGTGCAGGAGCAGGAAGTGGTAAGACATATACTTTAAGTAGAAGATATATCAATGCTATTTTAGGGTTTGATTATTTTAGAGAAGATTACAAAGCTGATAAGTTATATTTTGAAGATTTAAAACCAGCATGTGTAAATCAAATAGTCACTATCACCTACACAGAAGCAGCTGCTTTGGAGATGAAAGCTAGGATATTTGAGCTTGTATCTAAAATCATCAATCCAAATTTATCTAAAGAAGACGATGATTATTCTTCAATACAAGACGCTAATTCAAATATAACTAAAGAACAGCAAAAATATGTACAACAAACTTTAAAACAAGCATTTCAAGATAGTAGTAACTCTAAAATCTCTACTATTCACTCCTTTTGTCTTGATATAATCAAATCAAACTCAGATATAGCTCGTATAGATACTAAGCTTGATATTATCAAAGATGATGAGAAAGCAAATGAATTATCAAAGATTATTTTTGAGGTTTTAAATGATGAGGGTAATAAAGAGAGAGTATTAGATATATCAAAAGATATTAGTATGTTTTTTATAAATAATCTTATATCAAAATATGTAAGTAACACAAAATTTAGAAATGATTATGATAGTTTTGATATCAAAAGTATATCGTTGATTGATTATAAAAAAATGATGTTTGAACTATATCCACTTCCAGATGTAAAAGAAGATTTCTTTTTTGTTAGAGATTATATTTTAAATGAAAATATAGAAGATGGACAAAAATATATTGATTTTATAGATGAGTACATAAAAAAAGTATTTAATTTTGAAGCTCAATATTGGGGAGTATTATCAAAAGAGCATAATATAACTATAGCATTTAATCGTAAACCATGGACAAAACATAAAGGTATCAAAGATAATATCGATGCTATCAAAGAGCTTGATGGGTTTGTAGATATCTATAGTTTTATTGATATACAAAAAGAAGATTTCTTTTTTGAAAAAATAGAAAAAATAAAGACTCTACTTCACCAAATAAAACTAAAATATGATTATAGATTAAAAGATTTAAGCAAAATAGATTTTGATACGATTATATTAAAAACACTTGAGCTTATACCATATGCTACAACTGATTTTAAATATATAATGGTAGATGAGTTTCAAGATACAAATGCAACACAATTTGATATAGTTAAAAATTCAATGAATAAAGATGGAACTACAAATCTTTTTGTAGTAGGAGATAGTAAGCAGTCTATTTATAGTTTTCAAGGAGCAGAGATAGAGGTGTTTAACAATGCTATAAATGATACTTCTATTTTAAGCTCATGTGAACCTATGAATATAAATCATAGAAGTGATGGTGTTGTACTTGATAGAGTTAATGATATATTTAAAGAGGTTCTTAAACCAAACACTAAGCTAAAACTAATAAAACCAAACTATGAAGCACAACCACAAGATCTAAAGGTATTTAAAAAAGAGAGAGAAAACAAAGGTAGTTTTAAATATCTAATAACATCTCAACCTTACAAAGAGGAGATAAGTGAATTAGATACTATTGCCAACTTTATTAGTGAGCTTTACAACGGAACAAATAGTGACTATAAACATATCTCAAAACTAATAGAAAAAAAAGAGAAAGCTATCGCTATTGTATTTGATAGTAGTACAAAGATGGTGGAGTTAAAACAAAAGTTAAAAACCAAAGGAATTACTGCAAAAGTGAGTGCTAGTGATAATTTTTATCATACAAAAGAGCTAAACGATATATTTAATCTACTTAAAGCTATAGATATCTTATCAAGAAAACCAAAAGAATTAAACGATACTCAAAACTATTATTTAGTTGGTGCTATGAGATCAAATATCTTAAGATGTGATGATAATAGTATCAAACAATATTTAGATACAAATACCTACCCTAATAAACTAATCCAATATGTAGATCTATTTAATACATTGCCATTATCTCAAGCTGTAAAGTTTATATATGATGATTCAAACCTAATGGGAGTTTATACCCACTTTGAAGATGTAGAGCAAAGAGTAGCAAATCTATATAAATTTATAACTTTATGTAAAGACTATGAAAATAGTGATGAGTCAAATTTGTATAAATTTTTATCTTTAATAGAAAACTCAATATACTTTAGTGAAGCCAAAGAGGACGAAGCATTTTTCAAATCAGACAATACAAAATCAATAGAGATATGTAGTATTCACTCAACAAAAGGTTTGGCTTATCCATTGGTGTTACTTGGTAATAGCGATAAAGGCTTATATTCTCAAATTACATCAGATGCACTTAAACACAATAACTTTAGCTTAAACGATAAGAAAAAAGAGATAGTTGGATTTAAAATAAACAACTACACTCCGCTTAGCCATAGAGTTTTAAAAGCAATAGATAAACTAAAACATCTAGCAGAAAAAAAACGACTGCTTTATGTAGCTCTTACAAGAGCCGAGCATGATGTAGTGATATCTGCTCATTTAAAACAAAAAAAAGATGGAGAGATCAGTTTGAAAGAAGATAGTTATCTTCATATGATGTGTGAAGCATTGGGTATAGATATAGATGAACTGTATGGACAAAATGAAAATTATTGTATACAACTAAGTGATTCTTCATCTCAAGATATAAAAAAAGAGGAAATCGAATATATAAAACACACACTAAAACCAATAAGTTTTGAATCAAATTTACAAGTAAGTGCTACAGCAAATAGTGAAACTACATGTAGTGATAATACAGCTGCCAATCTAGGTACCGTAACACACAAAATAATCGAACTTTACTGGAATAGTTTCAATCAAAATCAAGATACCATCCTTGATAAGATGATGATATATGAACTTTCACAAAGAGAAGCAATAATTTTATCTATGGATAGCTTTTATAAAAGTGATATACATAAGTTACTAGATAGTGGAGTTGAGCATCATTTTGAGTTGGAGTTTAATGTTGATGGTAAGACAGGATTTAT
>JAYEJC010000150.1:0-4296 GCA_034660335.1 Campylobacterota bacterium | reverse complement strand
TAACCTCTTGAAAATATTAAATAATTATACTTAATATTTTATACGGTTTTGATAAATCAACTTATAGCTGATATTTTCTTTACATATTCCCCTAATGATTTTGCAGTACCATAATCAAGATGTATTCTTGAAATTTTGTTAACAGGAACTCCTAGTTTCACAAGTTCCTCTATTTTCTCTTTATCTTCATCATACATAGATGATTGGATAGTACCTTTTGGTTTACCAAGTATCATACCAGCATCTTTACGAGCCTTAAGTGCCTCTTTTGTACGAGCTGATACAAAATCTCTCTCTAACTCACTCATAAGTGAAAACATAGTGAACATAACTTTATTTTGCATATCATTTATGTTGTTTTTATTGAGTGTCAAATTTTGTTTTATAGCTATTAAAATAATATTATTTTCAATGAGTTGGTTCACTATAGTAAAAAGTTGAGAGAGTGATCGTGCTAGACGGCTTAGTTCAGTCACAACTAGAGTATCACCATCTTTTAATACAGTTATTAACTCATCTATCTTTCTATCTTTTGTAGATTTTCTTGTACTTATATTTATCTCTATAAAATCAATCCGACCAAGGTCATGTTTATTCGCATATTCTAAAATACCATTTTTTTGATTTTCAACAGTTTGTTTCTCTGTACTTACCCTAATGTATCCAAGTGTCATAATTCAATCTTTCTCTTTTTAATTTAGATTAATATTATCAGTTTTTTTTAGAAAATGTAAGAATTAAAAACAATCGGCTCATAAATTGATACGATTAAGAGATTTATTCGTATCATCACTATAAAATGGATAAAATTTGACTAATTACCTCTTAATGTAAAAAATCATGTAAGAGGTAATAAAAAGAGAGGTTTTATATGTACCTTAAAAGGTATAGTTCGAGTCTGTTTTAACGGTCGTTAAGAGGTGTTACATAATCATTATTTAAATTAGACTTTACCTGCAAAAACATCTCTAGCTGTATTTCCAATAATATTTGTACTAATTAAATCAGCACCACCACCAATTACTCCACCTAGCAAGGGTATCGCTTTACCAAAATTAATTATCCCTTTTTCTCCAAACTTTGTGACAAGTCTAAAACCAACTTTTTGGTTAATTTGAGTAATTACTTTTCCTGATATATTTCTTACAGCACTTGTTGCAAGTTTTTTTCCAAGCTGAATACCTGTATTTTTTAATATTTCACCTGCACCATTACCGACTAAGCATACATAAACCATAGTTTTGACTTTATCATCTTTTAGGTCATGTCCTGCAAGATGTGCAATCGCAGCTATCATTCTAACTTGAACATATAAAACACTGGTAATATTTGCAGGTAAGGTTACTGGCATCAATAAAAGTCCACCTAACCCAGTAACAAAACCTGATGTGGTAGCTTTAGCATTTTGATATCTAATTAAAGAGTTGCATTGGTCATGTAGACAGTCGTTATTTTTATAACTCTCTGCTAACTCTGTAGCTGAGTCCATACCTGCAACACCATTAACAGCTTTATCGTAAGCAAAATTAAGTGCTTGTTGCATTTTACTTTCAGTTATCTCATTTGCCACAACATAACCTTATTATTGATATCTTCTAAAGAAAAGTTTTGATTTCTCAAGATTTAATTTTGAAGAATATTTAAATTCACTAATAGGAAGTGACCAATGAGGTTTTACCAAAGTTGAATCATTGCGTATATATCTAACTAGCTCAATCATCTCATTTTTTACAGCTAGTAAAAATAATAATGTTTGATTTGTTGTAAATTTACCGAGTGCTATAATGTCTCCATCACTTGTTGTTAGATCATTATCAAAGATAAGACTTTTTTTATTAAGCTTTATTTCTATTGCTCTTAGATCTATATCGTCTATATCCGTATCAAATCTTGTTTTTAATTCTTCAACAGCAATTTGAGATAACTCTTTTAGAGCATCTATAACCTCTTCTTCATCTACGGCTTTTGTTTCTATATCTACAATTATTTTACCTATATAATCATTTAAAAATTCTGTATAATATATCTTCATTTCTTTTTTCATTATGTGCTTCCTAATTTAAATCTAACAGAGCTTCACCCTGAATACTAAGTGATAATAAACTTTTAGACCACTCGCCATATACTATTACTAGATTTGAGTTTATGTCCCAAGTATCCACCATAATATCTATAATTTCTTTTTCTGCTGGATGCATAATACTATCAGCATATACTATTGCTAGCACTTCCATAAGAATAATTTTTTGCATATCACTATTAACAATTTCTTTAAGTGTATCTTCTAGTGAAAAATTATTTTCATCAAATTCTACATCGTCTATATCCATCTCCGCACAATATCCAGCAATTAATGCTTTTTGTATATCCATAAATGAGTCATCAGATCTCGCAACATGATGTGCGATTTTTAAAAAAACTTGTTTCGATTGTGTATCTAATCTATTTAAAAACATTATGCATCTCCAAAATATTTTACTTCAATTTTTGAACCAAAAGCTGCTTTGTATATAACCCAGTCAGGATCAAAAGTAGCTATTGTATGAGCAAGCTGAGCTGTAACATTCCATACATTTAAAACAGGAATTAGCATTGTTGCTTCCCTACCTTTTGTTTTTACTCTTACACTATAACCGTTAGATTCTAATAATTTTTCTACCTGTTCAACATTTTCTTTTTGTTTTCGTCCATCTACATGAAAGTTATCATGATTTTTAATATATTTTACTACTTCACTATCTGTAGGGCTATGTAATAGTCCAGCCATCTCTATCCTCCAAAAATAATATAACGATATATATATCGTTGAAGAATGTTATCTAAAATCCTATTATAAGTCAAAATTAAATGGGGTAAATATTCTTGAATGATGACGATTTAGAAAAATATAGTGAAGCCGTACTTGATACAATTTCTAAGAATATTATTAAATACCGCAATGAAAAAGGGTATAGTCAGATGAAATTAGCTCTTGAAATAGGTATGAGTGGCGGTGCTTATTTAGGTCGTGCGGAATTAAGAAAAAGTAATCATCACTTTAACATCAAGCACATTGCTAAAATTGCTAAGGTGCTTGATGTAGAGGTTGAGAAGTTTTTTGAAAATTAAATAGATTTAATCTTATCTTTTATAAGTAAAATTTTATGTTCCAGCTCTTCTAGTTCATTACTGCATATATCAAATACAGTTTCAGAGTCTATATCCACATAGTGATGTGAAATAAAATCTCTAGCTTTTATAATTTCACTCCAATAGTTTTTATCAGCTACTTCAAGTAATAGTTTACTTTCTCTTTTATAGAGATTTTTTAGTGCTTCTCCTATGGTGTATTCTCATAGAAATAGCATCTAATTTATCAAGACCATCATCTGAATCTATAAACTCATCACTAGTTTGTACATTTAAAAATCTTCTATTTATAAGTCCAATACTCTCTAGTATAAAATCTATAAGTTCTTGTGTAGTTGACTTATCCATAGATCACTTCTTTTTGAATACTATCAAAAATAGCACCTTTACTTTGCTTGTGTTTATGTAGTAAGTCTATTTTTTTATTATATATCTTTTCCAAAAATACCCATAAACCAGCTATATTTTTAAATGTCTTGTGCTTAAACTCTACATATATATCTATATCACTACTTTCTGTTTGAATACCTTTTGCATAGCTTCCAAATAATCCTATTTTATCAACTTCATAAGTGTTTTGAATATACTTTTTTTCTTGAGATAATTTTTCTAAAATATCATTTTTTGTCATAATAATCCTCCAAAGTACATTTATTTATATATATTATAGCAAATAGAATTAATATTTAAGATTTAACAAAAAAATATTTATACACTTCTCGTATTATACTACTTGCTTTTATTATATTTTTCGTATTGTAATCCTAATATAATTGAATAGTTGTTTTTACATAATATACTTATTTTGAATTAAATAAATAGGTTAGATTTTATCTAACCTATTTCTAACCTAAAGTGTAAATTTATGACTTTTTTTAATCCGAAATGATAAAATTGAAATTTATAGAAGTGTCTTTAATCCTCTAATTTAAAGGCTTTAAAGTGATTTGAGTGGATTTGAAATAAAATGAAAATAGATACCTTTAAGAGTTATCTATCATTAAAATTATGGTCTTTTTTTTCCTTTGGTTAACCCATAAACAACGGGCTTTATTGAACTTTTGGTTAGAAAAAATATTTTCAAATTTCTGACCTATTTCTAACCTAAAATGAAATTTTATGAAATCAAATGCCTTGATTTGGCTATATAGCCTTACTTTATTAGTT
>JAYEJC010000149.1:0-4321 GCA_034660335.1 Campylobacterota bacterium | reverse complement strand
CCAAATAGATGCTTAAAACCAAAATCAGTAAATGGATCGATATATTTCTCTTTTGTAGCTACACACATTTTTAATCCCTTGTTATAATATCGTTTATTATATCATATAATTTATAAATGATTTTAAATTTTAAAAGTAATAAAAAGCAAATCCTATTAGAAGTGCCCTATATTTTATCTATGGAACACTTATTGCATAAATATTATTAAGGGAACCTTTAAATAATCTAACAAAAAAGAATAAATATCATGCAAAATATAACAAAATCAAACAAACCACTACAAATAAATCCAATCAAACTATCTCAACCTATGGGAGCATTACTTTGTTTTTTGGGTATCAAAAACTGTATGCCACTTATGCATGGAGCACAAGGGTGTGCTAGCTTTTCCAAGGTGTTTTTTACTAGACACTTTTCTGACCCAATCTCTGTACAAACAACAGCTGTTAATGATATAACAGCTGTTATTGATGGTGGGGATTATAGTATAAGTGAAGCGGTGAAAAATATCACAAAAAAAGTAAAACCTGAACTTGTTGGACTTTTTACAACTGGTATGACAGAAACAAAAGGTGATGATATAAAAGGGGCAACTTTTTTACTAAAAGATGTTCAAAAAATGGCTTATGTTCATACCCCTGATTTTGAGGGTGGACTTGAAAGTGGATATGCTAAATCTATAGAGGCTATTATAGAGCAACTTGTAGTTACAAAAAATACAATAAACAATAAAAAAGCACTTCTAATACCAAATGTAAACCTAACCCCAATAGAGGTAGAGAAGATAAAAGAGCAAATTGAACTATTTGATTATGAAGTGTTTGCTTTACCAGATATTAGTCAATCACTTGATGGTCACTTAGGACTAAAACAGGGTGCTTTAAGTAGTGGTGGTATAAGTGTAGATGAGATAAGCCAACTTGCAGATTGTGAAGTGGTGATAACTGTTGGAAACTCTGTTGAAAAATCGGGTGAATTACTACTTGAAAAAAATAGCAATATTCAACATCTACATTTTGATACATTAAGTGGATTAATCAACATTGATAAATTTTATAAGAGTTTAATCGATATAAAAAAACTATCACAACCCCATAACTCAATAATAAGATGGAGAAAAAGACTTCAAGATGCACTTCTTGATACACATTTTGCTTTAGGTGGTGCAGATGTGATAATAGCAGCAGAACCTGATCAGATATTAAGTATCGCAACAATTATAAATGAAGCAGGTGCAAATATACACACAATAGTATCTCCATCAAAAAGTAAAAGTTTAGAGCAGATTGATTGTGAAAATATAATCATAGGGGACTTTGAAGATGTAGAAAATAGACTTCCAGATATAGATGTACTAATTTCAAACTTTCATGGAGAAAGACTCACAAACAGATACAAAAAAGCTTTGATGCTAAGAGGTTTTCCAAACTACGAAACTATAGGAAACAATCTTAAAAATGATACTTTATATGAGGGGTGTTGTTATATACTTTTTGAGCTTGCTAATATTTTAAATCATTATAAATATGGGGAACATTAAGAGCAGTTCAATCCACTATTAAGTTTTAGAGGATTAAACTACATTAAGAGCTATAATATAGATGATAATTGTAAAAATTAATTTTTTTTATTGTATAGTCCATTATGCAATAAAGATGTATGACAAATGATAAATATCATTTGAAAAAAGGTACATAAATAAGGATTAAAATGTTAAAAAAAGATAAGATAAATAAAAAAATAATCTTTTTATTATTATTTTTTACCACTTTTTTATATTCACGAGTGATAAATATAGCAGTTGCTGCAAATGTAAGCTATGCTATACCATCATTAATAAAAGAGTTTAATAAACTTCACCCAGATACAAAAGTAAAAGTCACACTAGGAAGTAGTGGAAAACTAACAGCTCAGATATCTCATGGGGCACCTTATGATATATTTATGTCTGCAAATATGGACTACCCAAACGCACTTTATGCAAATAAAATTGCAATAACAAAACCTATAATATACGCACAAGGTGGCTTAGCTATGCTAAGTAGTAGAGTAAAAGATTTTTCAAAAGGATTAGATCTTTTGATGGATAAAAGTATTAAAAAAATAGCAATAGCAAATCCAAAAACAGCCCCATATGGCAAAGCATCTCTTGAGGTATTTAAAAATACAAATATATACAAAAAAATCAAACACAAACTAGTATACTCAGAATCAGTCTCCCAAACAGTATCTTATGCCCTAAGGGCTACAGATATAGGAATCGTGGCAAAGTCATCTCTTTATAGCTCAAAAATGAAACGATTTAAAAAAGGTAAACACTATACAAATATAGATATTAAGTATTATACTCCAATAGACCAAGGGCTTGTGATATTGAAAAAAGCTTATCAAAACCCTGAAGTAAAAAACTTTTATGATTTTATAAAAAGTGCTAAAGCAAAAAATATTTTAAAAGATTATGGGTATATATTGCCATGAGTAAATTGCTTGCAGTTGTAAAAGATATTCAAAATGAAGAAAACCTAAATATAATAAAATTTGATTTTTTTGGTACAACACTTACTATGATGAGTTTAGACTTGACAAATGATTTAAAAATAGGTTCAAAAGTTATATTAACAACAAAATCAACATCTATAGCAATAGCAAAAGATTTTTGTGGAGATATAAGCTACTCAAACCAAATCAAAACAAAAATAATATCTATAAACAAAGGCAAACTTCTATGTAGTATTGAGTTATCTATAGCAAGCTTGGTATTTGAATCTATTATTACACTAAACTCAGCAGATAGACTAAAGCTAAAAATAGGAGATGAAGTTGTAGCTTTTATAAAAGCTAGTGAGCTACTTATTGAGAAGGTAATTTATGATTGAGTTATTTGAAAATATAGAGTTTGAACCTTTTATATTATCATTTAAATTAGCTGGTTTGACAACTATAATATTATTTATATTTAGTGTTCCATTAGCATGGTATTTATCTCAAACAAAATCAAAACTAAAACCAATACTAGAAGCAATAACAGCACTACCTATAGTACTGCCACCTTCAGTACTTGGATTTTATATCCTTGTTGTATTGTCACAAAATTCACCTGTGGGGAGTTTTTTTGAGCAAACATTTGGTATAAGCCTTGTATTTAACTTCACATCTTTAGTGGTTGCTAGTTGTTTTTATAGTTTACCTTTTATGGTACAGCCTATTCAAGGTGGTTTTGAAAGCTTAAATAAAAATATGTTAGAAGCTAGCTATATAAGTGGTAAAAGTAGATTTCAAACTATTATCAAAGTAGCCCTACCAAATATAAAACCAGCACTTCTAACAGCTATTATTATAACATTTGCACATACAGTTGGTGAGTTTGGTGTGGTTTTGATGATAGGTGGAAGTATAGAGGGTGAAACAAAAGTAGCTTCTGTGGCTATATATGAGATGGTTGAGATTATGGATTATGGTTCGGCTCATATATATAGTGCTATTATGGTTATTATTAGCTTTTTGGTACTTTTGAGTGTATATATATTTAATGGTAAACAAGGTAAAAAACTAGGTAAATTTTAGTTATTTAACTACATATAAAGTTTAGCTAAGTTATAGTTTAGTTAAACAACTAAATAGTATGTTTTAATAATATAAAAAAGGATAACTTATGGAACTAAACGCAGGTGGTCTTAGCTCTTTAGTAGTAGGCAGAGATAAAGAGATAAAAACTTTAAAAACATACATAAAATTTTCCCAACATACAGTTATCAGTGCACCTAGAAGATATGGAAAAACAACTTTAGCAAATAAGGTACTAGATGACCTAGAAGATGAATATTTAATAGTAAAACTAGATATATTTGAAGCTACAAGCATAGAAGAACTTTGTAAAAATTATCTAAATGCTATATATCGCTCTATTGGAGTGACTAATTTTTTAAATAAAGCAAAAGAGTCAATCTTTACTCTTCTTGAAAGATTTAAGCTATCTTATGAACATGAAGGTATCAAAATAGGATACGAAATAAGTAAACAAGAAGATGAAAATAAACTTGTAGAACAAACATTTCATTTTGCAAATAAATTTGCATCTTTGATGAATAAAAAGATGATTGTATTTATGGATGAATTTGGAGATATAGAAAAATTTGGTCAAAATTTTATAAAAAAACTTAGAAGTTATATGCAAACACATAAAAATGTAATATATATTTTTGCTGGTTCACAAACTTCTGTTATAAATAATATATTTTTAAATAAAGAAAATGCTTTTTTTAATTTTGCTAGTTTAATGAATTTGAATGTTTTAGACACTAAATCAGCAATAAAGTTTTT
>JAYEJC010000148.1:0-4346 GCA_034660335.1 Campylobacterota bacterium | reverse complement strand
TCTTGTTTACTCATGGTGTATTATACCATAAATAAGGACTTTTAGGAAGATTTTATCTATTATTTTATAGATAGTTTTGAAAGTTTTTAGGTGCTGTTTGCTAGGTGCTTACTGTTATAATTATAAACTTAGATAAGCATAGTGCTTATAATGGTTTGTGGGTAATTGGTAAAATTAAATTAGTTTGATTTAGGATATGTTACCTTGTTTCTCTCCTCTGATTTGTTATATGCCTCACTATAAAGTGTTTCTGGGTCTAAATCTAATTTATTATCCCATTCTATTGTGTCAAAGCTTATTTTTACTGTATTAAATAATTTTTCATTTTTTAATTCTTGAAATTTTCCTAAATTTAAATATGGATTTAGGTTAAAGATTTTTTCTTCATTATTTTCAAATATCAATAAAAGATGATGTAATATTAATGGTTTAACTTTTGTTACTGATAAATACATAATATTACTTTAATGGATCTATTTCAAATGGTGTTTCACCATTTTGAGCTAATGTCCAATCAGAAGGCAAAGGCAACTCTATAAAAAACTTAGCTCCATATTTTGTATTTTTGACATACAAATCTCCATTCATATGGTTTTTTATAATATCATAACTCATATATAGTCCAATACCAGTACCAACTGATTGATGTTTTGTAGTAAAATATGGTTCAAATATTTTGCTCATAATATCTTTTTTTACACCACCTGCATTATCTTCTATCGTTATAATAGCTTTGTTATTTTCTTTAAATGAGTTGATTTTAATCCATTTATCATCTATCTCTCTTTCTACTAATACATCAATAGAGTTATTCATAATATTAATAATAACTTGTGAAAGCTCACCTAATACTATATTAATAATAATATCTTCAGAATAATCAATATTTTTAATAAGCTTAATATATTTATTTTCTAATCTTGTACTAATAATATTTAAAGCATTATCAATACGATGTTGTATCACTACATCTCTTAATTCAACTTTTTCTTTTATAAAGTTTCTAAAAGTATCAATAGTATCTGAAAGGTGAGTTGCATTTGTAGTTATTGAATCAATAAAACTAAACAACTCTTTCTCTTCAAGCATATCAAACTCTTTTTTTATTTTTATTCCTGTTGCAGCTGTTGTTATTACACTAAGAGGCTGTCTCCATTGGTGTGCAATATTTCCTATCATCTCACCCATTTGAGCCATTTTGCTACTTTGTGATAATAAATTTTCTTTCTCTTTTATATTTGTTAAGTCAAGAATAGCTATAAATCTAATAGTTTCATTTTCTGTTGTATGATTTACACCTTTGATTAAAGCTGGAAATTTATTTTTATTTAGTGTTTGTAAAGTTGCTTCATAAGGTTTTGTATGATCTTTTAAAACTTGTGATTTTATAAGCTCTAGTGACTCTTGACTTGCAAATTCAAAAATATTTCTATGAAGTAAATCCTCTTTTGTTTTGGTACCAAGTAGTTCAAATGCAGATTGATTTGAATCTATTATTATTTGATCTTTTGAGATAATAATAGCTTCAATAGAGGTATCAAGCATCTTCTTAAACTTTTGATTTTGTTCTTTTAGTGTTTTATGATGTTTTTTTAATTCACTTTGTCTATATAAAATAAAAAGTATTATTAAAACTATCACAATTAAAAGTTTTGCTAATAAGCTATAATCTACAGAGGATTTTTCATCTATTGTTACTTTTGACCAATTATTCTCAATATTTTGTATAGCCTGACTAGATAGTGTTTTAAGTGTTTTATTTAATATATTTTTTAAAATCTTTCTATCATCTCTAACGGCAATTGATAAATTAAAAGAGTTATTTGTATATCCAGCAATATGAAGATTATAAAGTCCAAACTTTGATATGTAGTGAGATGCAACAGGCAATGTAGCAATAGTACAGTAAGCTTTCCCTTGAGCTACTAGTTTAAGTGATTCTTCATACCCTTTTGTCTCTTTTATTTTTATAGATGGGTATTTGTTTTTGAGTTTAGATATAAGACCAGAACCCTCTTTTCTTGTCATAGTCTTATCTAATACAGCTTCGATTCCTTTTATAAATGATTTGTCATTTTGTGTTATTATTGCTAATTTATATTTTAGATATGGTTCTGTAAATATAGCATATTTTTTTCTTTGCTTAGTGATTGAAGCAGCAGGAAGTATATCACATCTTTTATCTCTTAAAAAATCTTGAGATTGGCTCCATGAAGCGGTTTGTATATGTTTTATTTTTATATCCAGTTTTTTTTCTAGCTCTTTTAGTATATCTATTGCTATACCATCTGCTTGCCCATTTTCAACAAACTCAATAGGTGACCAATTTGGATTATTACACATTTTAATAATTTTGTTTTCTTTTATATATTTTATCTCCTCTTGATTTAAAAAATATAGATTATTATTATCCTCAATAGTAGCTTGTTGTTTTGATTCTATATCAAAACTAAACATATTACAAATAAAAACAAATAAAAACAAATAGATAAAACGAAACATAAAAAACCTTTTTATAGAATATAAAATATTATATCTAAAACCTTTTTAGATATAATGTGTTCAAAAAAAAATTAGGAAATTATTTATGAAAACTATTACTTTAAATAGCACTTTTGATATGCATTTACATTTAAGAGACAACGATATGCTAAACCTTGTAGCACCACTTAGTTCAAAAACATTCGCTGGGGCTATTATTATGCCAAATCTTGTACCACCTGTAGATACAAAAGAAGCAGTACTTGCATATAAACAAAGAGTTTTAGAAGCAGTAGAAAGTGATAATTTCAAACCATTTATGACTCTGTTTTTCAAGCCATATAGTTATGAGTTTTTAAAATCAGTAAAAGATGAGATAAGTGCTATCAAACTTTATCCAGCAGGTATCACAACAAATAGTGAAGGTGGAGTAGAATCAATAGACACAGTAGCACTTGCTCCTACTTTAAATGCAATGGCAGAATTAAATATACCACTTTGTGTACATGGTGAAACAAATGGCTTTGTTATGGATAGAGAAAAAGAGTTTATGAGTGTATATGAATCTTTGGCTATAGCTTTTCCAAAGCTTACTATTATCATGGAGCATATCACTACAAAAGATGCAGTTATGATGCTTGATAAGTATGAAAATCTACATGCTACTATTACACTACATCATCTTCTAATCACACTTGATGATGTAGCTGGTGGTATGTTGCAGCCACATCTTTTTTGTAAACCAATAGCAAAAAGATATGAAGATAGAGCTGCATTGTTAGAAGTAGCTTTAAGTGGTCATCCAAAAGTTATGTTTGGAAGTGACTCAGCACCACACCCTCAACATGCAAAAGAAAATTGTGGTTGTGCAGCTGGTGTATTTACAGCACCAATAGCACTTCAAGTTTTAGCACAACTATTTGAAACTAATAATGCACTTGATAATTTACAAAAATTTATTAGTGACAATGCTTGTAAAATATACAATATGAAACCGCTAAATCAAAAAATAACATTAGAAAAAAGTGACTTTTTAGTGCCAGAGATTTATGATAATGGTACACAAAAAGTTGTTCCTATGTATGCAGGTGAAACTATATCTTGGAGTATTAAATTGTGTTAAATAAGTTTTTTAATAAAGAGAAAGACTATCATCAAATATTTTTAGAAGAGCTATATAAAAAAGAGTTAGATCAAAATATATTAAGAGATTTGATATTTACAAATAAAGTAGATATCAATTTTCAAGATAATGATCAAGATAGTTAATTAGATCTCTGCATTAAAAAATCAAAATTCAAATCAGTAATATGGCTGATACATAATAATATAAATTTAAAACTAAAAAATAAAAATGGTAAAAATATTTTTGATATATCTATAGAGATACACAATCATAAAATTGTAGAAGAGTTACTAAAAACTGACCAGTTTGATATAAATAAAAAAGACAAATGCAACCGAACACTACTTCAAGATATGGTGGTACTTGGCGATAATGATATGGCACAACTTTTGATAAAATATGGTGCATTGTTAAACTCAAAAGACAATCACAATAGAAATGTACTTTTTGATGCAGTATCGTATGGTGATATCAAATTTATAGAGTTTTTATTGACTTTTCAAGATTTAGAGCTAAACAATATTGATGATAATGGCGATACTATTATGCATCATCCTTTTATCAAACAAAATGACGAAGTAGCACAAATGCTTATATCAAATGGTGCTGATACAACGATAAAAGATAAAGATGGTAAGACATACCTTTGTGCAGCTGCCCTAAGAGGTATGGAATCATATCATTTAGTAGATGAAGCTTTAAAAAGTGGTGCAAATATCAACTCAAGGGTAGTAAATAA
>JAYEJC010000147.1:0-4386 GCA_034660335.1 Campylobacterota bacterium | reverse complement strand
AGTTCCTGATTATTTTTATCTATAGCTTGATTCTCTGACATTTAAAATATCCTAATTAGTTTATCGCTTATTTTAACATAAATTTACTTTACAAACTTTAATCATATTAAGATACTATAACTAAAATTTGTAAACTAATAAAAATGAATTTTTTAAAAGTAGAGCTTTACTCTACTTTTAATTTATTTGTCATTTTCATGAATAATTTCATCAACCTCTTTCTCAAAAAGGTCCTCTTGTCTCATACTAATACCCTTCATATGTGTAATAGGTACAGTAAATGCTATACCATCACCACTTGTAGTGATATGTAGTTTTTTAATAATCTCTTTGATGATTCTATCTACTACCATACTTGGTACTATAAATAGCATAAGAACATCTGTTTCTTCATGAGAGTGTCTAAAGATATTATCAAGTTCTGCTAGACCCATACCTGAAGCATTAAGTATAGTAACCCCACTAGCTCCGGCATCTCTAGCTGCATGAAGTGCATCATCTTTTTTATCTTTTGGTACAATAACAACAACAGCAGAAAAATCTAAACTCATAGAGTGTCTTAAATCTGTAGCATCAAGATTTATAGTTGATAGACTCATATCATCAGCACCCTCAAGTGAACCATGAATTTTAGTTGCACCTGTTTCTTCATCCTCTTTTGCTATCTCAGTATCACCCTTAACATGGAATTTTTCAACTAAAATACCATAAGCCATAACTGTTATCATTGGGAACAATGAAGCAAAAGCAATAAGACCAAATCCATCAAGTAAAGGATCACGCCCTGGTATATTTGTAGCAAGACCAATACCTAAAGCAGCTACAAGTGGTACAGTAACTGTAGATGTAGTAACACCACCTGAATCATACGCAATAGGGATAATATGTTTTGGAGCAATAAAAGTAAGAGCTACAACAATAGCATATCCTACAATGATATAGTAGTGAATTTGTCCACCATCAACGATTCTAAATGCACCTAATGCAATACCAAATGCAACACCAAACGCTACAAATAATCTTAGAGTCATATCATTGATTTTACCATCACTTATCTCTTTTGATTTTTTTGCAATAGCCATAAGAGCAGGTTCTGCCATAGTAGTAGAAAAACCAATAGCAAATGCAAATGCAAAAATAATCCATACATTATCCATCTGAGTAAGTTGGTATGCCATAGATTCACCAAGAGCAAATAGACCCATCTCTAATCCAAGGATAAATGCATATAAACCTAAAATAACTAAAACAAAACCAATAATTACAGTTTTGAGATTTTCAATTTTCTTTTTAAGAATTGCATATTGGAAAAAGAAAATAATTGCTAAAATAGGTAATACATCTCTAACAACAGCTAATATACCTGTAGTAATAGACTCAATAGATATGGTAGTAGTTTGTGAAACTGTAGCTTCTACTACAACTTTTGCAACCTCAGTAGCATCAACAAATGTATATACATATATTCCATAAACCTGCACAAATATCATAGGTGTCAGTGATGCAAAAGCGATTAAACCAAATCCATCAATCATAGGATTTCTACCTTTGATAGTAGAAGCTAGTCCAATACCAAGAGCAGCAACAAGTGGTACAGTAACTGTAGATGTAGTAACACCACCTAAATCGTATGCAAGACCAATAATCTCTTTTGGTGCAAAAAATGTTACTGTAACAACAGCAATATAACCAGAGATGATATAGTAGTGTATTGGGTGACCTTTGATGATTCTAAATACACCAAGAAGTATAGCAAATCCAACAGAACCAGCAACAACATAACGAAGCATATCTGCATCAATCCGACCACTACTAATGGAAGCTGCTTTTTCAGCAATAACAGCCAAAGCAGGCTCAGCAATAGTAGTACCAAAACCAATCATAAATCCAAAAATAAGAATCCACATAGTAGAACCACTTTTTGCAAAATCTCTAGCAAGTCCTTCACCAACTGGGAAAATCCCAATCTCTAATCCTTGTAAGAAGATAGCAAGACCAACCCCAACGATAATCATACCAACAGTAGTTGGCATCCAATCAGCTGGAACAGCTTGAATAATAGCTAATTGGAAAAACAATATAACTATAACAATTGGCACTAAATCTCTAAACGATTCTTTTAATAATCGTAAGAAAAAATAAAACTGTGTCATTTTAAACCCTTTTAATAAATTATTTGATTATAACTAAAGATTTATCAAAATAACTATTATTTTAAGTAATATCTAAAAAAAATTATAATTTATTTATTTAATGGAATAATAATGTAACAAAGCAGTCTATCTTAATTATTTATTGTTTCAAATAAAGATTTTAGTTTTATTTTTTTATTTTTATTTAAATAATTATAATATACAAAATAATTAGCTAAAACTTTTTTACCATATTTTTTTGTTTCTTCATAAGGTATTAATTCCATACTTAAAAATGGTTCATATCTATTTTTTTTAAACAATCCATTTTTTAGTACTCTTTTAGTAAATCCTATACCACCATTATATCCATATGAGATAAGCAAAGGATGTTTCAATCTTCTTTCTAAAAAGTCTAATTGAAAATTAGCATATTTTAAATTAGTTTTTGGTTCTAATTGTTTATCAATATCATAATCTTCTTTTAAACTTTTTGATATAGCTTTACTTAAAAAAGGCATAATTTGCATACTTCCCATTGCATATGCAGATGATATAGAAGTAGGAATAAATCTACTCTCTTGCCTTGCAATTGCATAAATTAATGATTTTCGATCAATATCCAAATCACCTATAAAGTTCTCATATGGTGTTATAAAATAAGATTTTTTATATTTATAATATCTTTCTTTAATAAAAGCTAAATGACCTAAAGTTTCATTTGTTTTAAATAAACTTCTATATTTTTTTAGTTTAGTAGAATTTATCTTTCTACTTTCTTCAAGAATATTTAACCATTCAAAAGGATTTTTAATATTAAAACTACTTTTTATACCTTTTTCTTGTTCTATATAAAAAATAATATTATTTTGTTTTTTATTTAATATCTCACTTGCATAAAGACTATATATATTAATATCCCAACTTTTTGATAAATCAATTAAATATTTTTTTTCATTCGTTAAGAGATATTGCCAAAACAGTACATTATCTTTATCCATTTGATAATAAGCTTTTTTATAACTAGAGTTTAGATATTTTAATGCTATATTTTTTTTGTTTTGCTTTATAGCATTTATTGCCAAATAAAATGTAGTTTTAAAATCAAATCCCTTATCATCTATATTAAGTAAAGACAATTGAGATTTATCCATTTTATTATTAGTTACTATTAATTTAATAGTTTGTTTAAATCTCTTATCATTTCGAAGTTTTTTAATTAAATCTGAAGTAAAAAAATAGTTCAGATTCTCAACTCTGTATTTACCACCACACTCATTAAAAACATTAAAAAATATATCAATATCTGATTCTTTCAAATGATTAAATGGTTCTATAGAATTTAATACACTTAATTTATTATTTAATTCAGGATAATTATTTTCAATTTTTTTAATAGTAAAATTTAATTCTTCTTTTGATAACTTTGTCGCATCAAATATACTTAATCCGGATTCAATACAATAATCATTTTGTTTTATTAAATCTTTAGTATTCATTTTCATACATGATTTATATTCAATAAAACTATTATCTTTATATTTATCAACAAATCTGTAAAAAATCTTTTTATTTAAATATTTAACTTGTTCTACTGCTTTTAAAGATTGAATAGGGGTGATATTTTGATTTAAATATCTCCAAATATAAAAATCTTTAGCAATACTCTTAGGCTGTTTATTTATCCAATTTAAATCAATCTCTTTAGCATTAAGTATAAAGGCATTAATTAGTAGTAATATTATTAGTATATGTTTCATTTTTTTATTATATAATAATTTTAATTTGTTATATATCAAAAAGATATACAAATACAATAAAATCATAATACTCAGTATAATCCTCTATTAAATTTTATTTAAAATTAAGAAAGAAATTACGCGTGATTTAATAAATTTTTCTCGCTCCCATCCTCTCTGAGACTGTGAAATAACCTAAAATTATTTCATTACGCCCCGACTAAAGTCGGCGTTCCGTTTTCTCGTTCCCATCGTCCCCGATGGGAATTCATACTTATATTTTGCTATTCTTGAAGACAATATACACTCCCATCGAGGACGATGGGAGCGAGCCAGGTTATTTCACAGTCTCTCTCTGCTGGGAATGCATATAAAATTAAATAGATATTAAAATTCATAAACAAATTTCAATAGAAAAAAAAGCAAAAAAAAACATCTCAAAAGTTGGCGGCGACCTACGTTTCCACAAGGGGACCCTGCAGTATTATCGGCGATGAGGAGCTTGACTGCCAGGT
>JAYEJC010000146.1:0-16719 GCA_034660335.1 Campylobacterota bacterium | reverse complement strand
AATGAATATACATAATGGATTTAATAAAGGATTGAAGATTAAAATAGTTGATTTTTACTTAGTAAATTATGGAAAATAATTTTTTAAATAAGGGTGTTTAGACCCCCAAATTTTTCATTAAATCGAAGGTTCACAAAAAAATAAAATAAAGAAAAAACATGCTTGTATTGTCTCTTGGGAAGAGTTAGATAAAGTATCAGAGATAATAGAACATAACTATAAGTCAGATGATATAGAAACTATCATGAGAATACCAAGTTTGGATAAAATATTAGAAAAATAAAGGATTAGTCGATAAATAAGAATCTCAACTTTCGGGGCTGAAATCTAATTGATTTTGTACAGCAACCCTTAAATTACTGATAAGTTGAGCTAAAAAGATATTTACAACTTCATTGTTTTTTGTATCCTCAATATTTTGTGCTATTTCATTGAGAATATTTATAAAAAGTTCCATTGATATTGCTAGTGAATTTAGTTCACATTCAAGATCTGTAAAGAGTCCTCCTATGGTTTGTGGTTCATGATTGAAGCGATTGACATAGCTTACTATATTGTATGAAAGAAATGATAGTGTGATTCTTGCAACTAAAGCTTCATAAATACGATTTTCCTCTTTACCAAATCCAAAGTGTGCATATATCGGAACACTTGGACACCCATATCGGTCACACTTGGACACTTAGGTAAAAAATATTTAATAGGTTGAAATTATATCATAAGGTGTCCAAGTGTTTTTATTAAATGATGATATTATTCATAATTTGTATCAATATTTGATTTGATTTTTCTCATAGATTCACCTTCCAATTCTACTCTGTGAGATGAGTTAGAAAGACTAATAGACAACAACATCTCAAATGGTATAAAATACTCTGATTTAAACAAACCTATTAGTATATCTCTTCTAAAAGAAAATGATGGAGTAAAGCTTACTTTTAAAACTTATGGAGAGCCTATCAAAAACACTTCAAAACTTTTTGATAAAAACTATAGAGAAAATAATGGTAAAAGAGGATTGGGATTAGGTCTGTTTATGGTTAAAAATATATGTGAAAAATACGACATAGTTTATACTGTAACATATGAAGAGGGGCAAAATATTTTTACTTATAGTTTTAAAATCAGAAATTAGATATACTAATTTATTAAATACAAAAGGTTAGCTCATGCAATTATCAGAAGATCTAAAACAGTTGAATATGACTGATAAATTTATCATCTTAGAGCAACTATGGGAAGATATGAGTAAAAATATTGAAGATGATAGATTTACCCCTAAATGGCACTTAGATACATTAGATGGCATAGAAAAAAAAGAACAAAATGATCAATTAAAGTTTTCTGATTTTGAAGATGCTAAAGAAAGATTACATTCATTAGCAACAAAATGAAAATTTTAATAACAGATGATGCTGAAACGCATATAGCTAATGGGATAAATTTTTATGAGTTACAAAAGGAGGATGAGATGTCAGTTTTACAAAAAAGTGAGATTATCACTATACTTCAATCACAAAAAGAAAAATATGCCAAAGATGGTTTTATAATAGAAGGTTTGTTTGGTTCATATTCAAGTGATGAAGCTACTGAAAGTAGTGATATAGATATATTATATGATATTGAAAATAACTTTTTAGATAAATACCAAGGCTTTATTTGTGTCTCTAAGATACTTGAGATACAAGAGGAGTTATCAAAAATCTTTAATAAAAAAGTGGAACTAACATCATCATCTGGATTATCTAAAAGAATAAAAGAAAATATACTTTCAGAGACTATATATGTCTAAAGATATAAGACGAATAGAGATTATATTAGACAAAATTGAATATCTAAATAATATCTTAGATAAATTTGATGGCAAAATATCAAAAGCACTAGAAGATAAGATAGTATTTAGACCTGCTTTACTTATGCATCTAGTTGCTATAGCAGAACAATTTGACAAGTTAAAAAAAGAAAACTCTCCTCTTTTAACTCAATTCCCAGGTACACATACAAAAGGTATATATGATGTTAGAACTTTTATAGCCCATGATTATGAGGGTATCAATATATCAGTGATAGAAAATGTAATAAGATATGGTATTCCCGATATATCAAATATTTGTAAAGAGATAATAAATAAATGAAAAAAATAGCACTTATAGAAGATAGAGACAAAAGACAAAAAGATTTTTTGACACAACACGATATCAATCTTGATAAATATGAAGATATACTAGATAACTTTATACACCATAAAGCAGATGATATATTAGAGTAAGTATCTAATGATAGCTTTAGTTTTGAAACCTACGATATCATCATCTGATGATATGATGAAAAGTTTAAATGATTTACCAAAACAAACAACAACATTTTCTTCAAATGTTGATAATGTAGTTTCACAATCAACACCACCACAACAATCAACAATTTCACCAATTGAAATAAATGTAGTAGATTTTGATTCTATGGATGAAAATGAGATATTGATGAGTGGTTTAGAAAATGCAAAAACAGATAATTCTACTAAAAATTCTATTGAAGAGTTTATAAAATCAAACAATATAGATGAATCAACTATGTTTGATGATAGTGATTTATTAGGATAATAATAGAAAGTTTTTATAGACTCAAGGGAGTCTATAAATTCTTCCTTGTTGTATTTTCTCCATAATTTACTTTTTTGTCTGCAGCTTTTAAACTACCATATTGTGCCAAATTTGAATAATTTCTATTTTGTATTTGTATATCACTTTTTAAGCTTTTAGAGATGATATCATATACAATACTAACCAATTCTTTTCTAATCTTATCTTCACTTAAGACCTGTGTAGCCATATTTTGATGGATATCAAGAGTATCAATAACAGCATCATTCATCTTATTACCAAATCCACCTAACATCGCTTGCTCTTTTGTATTGTTTTTTATTTGGTCAACTACTACACTATCTTCTTTGATTTTGTCTGATATAGTTTTTATATAGTTATATACATCATCATCTGTAAAATCACCTCTAAAGAGTGTATTCATAGCTTCAACTACTTGAGTTAAGAAAACTTTCTCTGTGTCTTTTGGTGTTGCACTTCCTACTGCTGTTATACCTTTTAATTTTTCTCCACCTTCTAAGGTAATTGATTGTTCTTTTTGTTTATGTAGTTGGTATCTTGATAGCTAAAGGTATGATAAAACTAGTTATTTTTATTTTAAATGTTAGGAAAAGTGAAAGTGCTTATTCAAATCAAGGGATTAAGTACCTAATCCCCTATACTTGAAGTCTATTGTGATTTTATCCATCAAATCCAAAATGAAAAAACTCTTTTGGTTCTCTTGCTTGAAATTCATATCCAAATATTCTAGTTACTTTGCTATGAAGCATCACTCTTTGAACTTGATTTGATGATACACCATATTGTAAGTCACCAATAATTGGAAATCCAATAGACTGAAGATGTACTCTTATTTGGTGAGTTCTTCCATTTTCAATCACTATTTTTACTTTTGACTTTTTTCCCTCCACCATATAAGGTGTCATAGTAGTTTTTGCAGGCTTACCTAATCTATCATCTATTCTACTTTTTGCAGTTTTACCTTTTATTGTAGATATTGGTGCATCTACTACTACCTCTTCGACTACTTTACCCTCTACGACTGCTACATACTCTTTATAAACATTATTGTTTTTAAACTCTTTAATAGCTCTTCTTCTAAACTCTTCATTTTTTGCAAGCATCATAACACCACTTGTCTCTTTATCAAGTCTATTTAACAATACCGCTTGGGGATATCTCTCTTCCACCTCTTGAGATGTTAAAAAAGCTGGTTTATCGACTACTAAGATATCATCATCTTCAAATAAAACTCTAGCTTGAGCTATAACTTTTACTTTAAATATAGAATCATCTTTTAACATCCCTCTTGCAATAACAAGTTTTTTTCCATTTACTGTTACTACCCCTTTATCTATTAAATCTTTCGCTTTAGCATTTGAGATACCCTCTTGAATTGCTAATAATTTATATGCTTTTTCCATAATTTTCAATCTCCTTAATTATAGGTTCTATTGAGCCTTTTTGACCCAACTTTGTTTTTTTTAGATTTGGTATATCATCCAAATACTTTTTTAACTCATCATTTTCAATAAGATAATAGTTCTCAACACACTCAAAAAGTGATTTTTGGTTAAATATAGTTTTTCCACTTATCACAACTGTGTTGAAAAATGCAGGTTCTATTGGATTGTGTCCACCAGCAGAGTCTATAAATCCACCACCTAAAATAACTACATCACTTATAGCATAGATATTGATAAGTTCACCCATCACATCTACAAGTACTATATCACTTTGAAAATCATTTTGAAGTGAGTATTTACTATATGTGATATCACTATTTTTATATATAGACTCAAGCAAACTATAAACCTCATCAAATCTCTCAGGATGTCTAGGAACTAAAATAAGCTTGCCTTGAGTGATATCCCAAGCTTTAAGGATTAGCTCCTCTTCACCTTTATGAGTGCTACCTGCTGTTATTATTGTACCCTTAGGTTTTTTTAACTCTTTTGTAGTTTTTGGCAAACTTGCAAGTTTGATATTTCCTATCACTTCAATATTTGTTGCACCCAAAGATTCTAGTCTTTGTTTATCCAGATCACTTTGTGCAAATACTTTATCAATATTTTGAAATATATATCTATAAAAAAAAGATATTTTTTGATAGCTTTTATATGATTTATCATTTATTCTAGCATTTATAAGGACTGTTCTTGTTTTTTTTGATTTTGCTAACAAAAACATCATATACCAAAGCTCAGCTTCCATAACCAAAAGAATTTTTTGTTTTCTCATCCAAAAAGGCAATAATATCTCAAAAGGCAAATATCTTACATTTTCAACCATACTAAGAGCTTGTTCATATCCTGTATTTGTAATAACAGATAGATTTATATCTTTAGGATTTAGTTTATCAAAGATTGGTTTTAAAGCTTTTGTTTCCCCCATAGAACAGGAATGAAACCATATACCACTATTTTTAAAAGGGGGATTGTCTTTTAGGAAAAATTTTGCTGGGATTGCTTTTTTGTATTTTGTACCTCTTGATTTATACAATAAATAAGGGATAGCTAATATATATAAAAATGAAGCTAGTAAATAATAAATAACTTTAAACACTATTTATTATTTACCATTGTTAAGATTATGCTTCTAGGTCATCATCTGCTTTATAGATGATTCTTCCACAATGAGGACAAGTCATAATCTCATCAGATAAGATAAACTCCCCATACATTCTGTCACTTAATCTCATATGACAACCATAACAAGCTTTATTTTTAACAGGAACTACCGCTTTCTCTTTTGCCCATCTTTTTATCTTTTCATAAAATGCTAATACTTTTGAATCAACTTTTGATACCAAAATAGATTTATTTTCAAATACACTATTTCTTTGTGCTTCTAAATCAGAAATATTTTTATCAATTGCTTCTTTTAACTCTTTAACAGAATCCTCTTCAACAACAAGGTCAGATTTAACCTCTTCAAGCTCTTCTGTTTTTGTAGCAGCCAAACTATCAAGTCTTGTTATCTCTTCATTTGCAAATGAAATTTGCTCTTTTGCTATCTCTTCTTCAAGTTGTAAAGCTTTTACCTCTTTTTCATTTTTTGCTAACTTATGCTTACCTGCTATATCTGCTAGCTTATCTGATAACTCTTTTAGATGGATATCATTTTTTATTCTTTTATTTTTAATATCATCAATTGTTGCATATAGCTCATCTCTTTTTACTTCAAGTTCTGCTACAGCTTGTGTAAATACTTTTAATTTTTCTTGTTCATTTTCAATTTTTGGATCAAAATTTACAATATCTTTGTCGTATTGTGATAATTCAACTAGTTGTTCTAAATGTTTATTCAATGCATTTTCCTTTTATTTATAATCAAATGGATTTTGTGAAGCTATTATTATACCTTTTATTTCATTTAATTTCAAATATTTTTTTAATAGCTGCTCTAAAAGTGTCGCAAAATGACACTCACTCTCATAATGCCCTATATCAATAAGACTAATCTCTAAAGCTTTTGCTTCCATCGCTTCGTGATATTTTATATCCCCTGTTAAAAAACAATCAGCTTTAATACTAGGCAACAATGACATTCCAGAACCTGTTGTTAAAGCTACTGTTTTTATTCTTTTGTTACAATCTACAACTTTGAGTGTATCTATAGATAATCGTTTTTTTATAAGTTTTTGAAGCTCTTTAAAACTCATATCAACATCAGCTTGATATACAAAATCATCTTTTTGTAAAAAATTAAGCCCTAAAATCTCTCTTCCTACAAAACTATTAAGATGAGTTTTATCTATATTTGTATGCATAGAGATAAGTACAATATCTTTTTTAATCAGTTTTTTAAGTATCTTTGTAGAATATCTATCATTATTTATTCTCTTTAATGGTGAAAATATCAAAGGGTGATGAGTGATTATCAAACTATTTGCTTTGATTTGATCAATCATCTCCAAATCCAAATCCAAAGATATATAAACTCTTTTTATCTCATCTTCAAAACTACCAACTATCAAACCACTATTATCCCACTTCTCTTGCAAATCAAAAGGGGATAATGAATTTAGATAATCATATATCTCTTTTACTTTCATTTTGTTAATAACCAAGTCTTTCTAATCTTTGAGGTTCTTGACTCTTATACATAGTAGCACAGCCCAAAGATAACTCTCTAACTTTTAGTATATAATTTTGACGGCTAGTCACACTAATAGCTTTTCTTGCGTCCAAAGTATTAAAAGCATGTGATGCTATCATACACTGATCATAAGCAGGTAGTGGTAGCTGTGCTTCTAAACACTTTTTACACTCATCAAATGCTTCATCAAAATGCTTGAAAAGCATATCAGTATTTGCAATCTCAAAGTTGTATTTGCTAAACTGCACTTCACTTTCCATATGGATATCTTTGTATGTTGTTTTTCCATATTCATTTTCATTCCATACGATATCAAAAATATTATCAACACCTTGAAGATACATAGCAAGTCTCTCTGTACCATATGTGATCTCAACTGCAACAGGGTCACAAACCTGACCCCCTACTTGTTGAAAATAGGTAAACTGAGTTACCTCCATACCATCAAGCCAAACTTCCCAGCCTAGACCCCACGCTCCTAAAGTAGGAGACTCCCAATTGTCTTCTACAAATCTAATATCGTGTTTAGAAAGATCCAAACCTAAAAACTCCAAAGATTTTAAATATAACTCTTGTATATTTTCTGGACTAGGTTTAATAAGTGCTTGAAACTGATAGTAACTTCCTAATCTATTTGGATTTTCACCATATCTTCCATCTGTAGGTCGTCTTGATGGTGCTACATAAGCAACACTCCAAGGCTTACTATCAAGACTTCTTAATAGTGTTGCAGGATGAAAAGTACCAGCACCTGATGGTATATCGTATGGTTGTAAAATATTACACCCCTGATTTGCCCAAAATTCTTGTAACTTTAAAAGTAGTTGTGAAAATGTAATCATCTATTTTATTCCCAATGTTTTATTGATTTTTTGTTTATCAAAACCACAGATCCATTTATTACCTATTAAAAGTACAGGTACACCACGGCATCCATTTTTTTGACAATCATTTAAAGCAGCTTTATTTTTTGAAACATCAACTACATTAAATTTAATTTTTTTTGATTTTAGATACTGTTTTAATTCACCACACCATTTACATTTTGGTGCAGTGAATAAAGCGACAGGTTTTATAATAAAACCTCAATCTCTTTTGAGTCATTTTCTACTGTTTTTTCTTTTACTACTCTATCTTCTTGAAGTTTTACTGCCAACTCTTTATCTGTAATAGCTAAAATTTGCATAGCAAGATATGCAGCATTAACAGCACCTGCTTTCCCTAAAGCAACAGTAGCAACAGGCATACCAGATGGCATTTGAACTGTAGAAAGCATAGCATCCATACCATCCATAGCACCACCTTTCATAGGTACACCAATAACAGGCTTTGTAGTCCCAGCAGCTAAAGCACCAGCAAGGTGAGCAGCCATACCAGCAGCAGCAATAAATACTTTTGCACCTTTTTCTTCTGCACTTTTAATATATTTTTTTGTTCTATCTGGACTTCTATGAGCAGATGATATAATCAACTCATATCTTACATTAAACTTCTCAAGTGTATTAGCACAATTCTTCATAATCTCATAATCAGATTTACTTCCCATAATTATTGAAACAAATTCCATTTTATTTTCCTTATAATTTTTTTATTATTTTAACAAACTTTTACTTATAGCAAATCAAATTAGAAGATTATAATAAATAGATATAGGTAAATCCACTATTAAGTTTTATTCAAGATTAAAGAAAATAGCGTAGATTACACTCAAACAGATACTAAAAGACAGCAAGATATTTAGTTAAATCTTTGTTAAGTGTGTAAAATCGTATAAGTAAATCAAATAAATTTCTTTCATTTAACTTAATTTTTGACACAAGTCAAATCATTTTAAGTTAAATGATATTATAATTACTAGATTTTAAATCTAACATAAGGAAGAAATATGTCTAACACAAATAGACGAGATTTTCTTGGTATGTCATTTGCAGCTGTTGCTGCAGTTGGAGGGGCGGCTTCACTTGTTGGTATGAAACAAGCTTGGGACCCACTTCCATCTGTACTAGCAGCTGGGTTTACTACAATAGACCTTTCAGCAATTGATTTAGTACCTGGAAAACCACAAACATTTAAATGGAGAGGTAAACCTATTTTTGTTTTAGAAAAAACAAAAGATATGGAAAACTTTGATGGAGATCTTGTAATAGCAGACAAAAGATATACAGTAGTTATTGGACTATGTACACATCTTGGTTGTATTCCAGCATGGAAAAAAGATATGTGGAAATGTGCATGTCATGGTGGAGAGTTTAATGCAAATGGTCAAGAAACATTTGGTCCACCACCAAAGCCATTTGAGATACCACCATTTAGTGTTGAAGGAACTGTTCTTACTCTTGGTAACGAGGGTGAACAATCAAAAGCTATGATGGCAGCTAGAGCATAAGGAGTGAAATAATGGCAAAAGTAGAAGAATCATTATTTACAGTAGAGGGTCTTGATAAAAGGTTAGCAATTAAAAAATTCAATAAAGTTATGATGACTGAATATTGGATTCCAAAAGATATTAACTTTTTATGGGCTATGGGTGTTGTACTTGCTACAACTTTTGCAATTTTAATAGTAAGTGGTATTTTTCTTTTAATGTACTACAAACCAGATACAGCTTTAGCATTTGATAGTGTAAACTATACAATTATGCAAGAGGTTGCTTACGGTTGGCTATTTAGACATATGCATGGTGTTGCAGCTTCGGTTGTATTTTTAATAATATATATACATATGTTTACAGGTATCTACTACGGTTCTTACAAAAAAGGCAGAGAGATGATCTGGATTTCTGGTATGTTATTATTTGTAACATTTAGTGCTGAAGGTTTCTCTGGATATATGCTTCCATGGGGACAAATGTCTTACTGGGCAGCTGCGGTTATTACAAACCTTTTTGCTGGTGGTTCGCTAGAAGCTTGGGGATTAGTTGAGTGGATTAGAGGTGGTTTTGCTGTTAATGATGCAACACTTACTAGATTCTTTATGTTACATGTATTTTTATTACCATTAGTTATTATTGGTGTAATTGTATTACATTTCTATACATTAAGAATCCCACATGTTAATAATCAAACATCTGAAGAGATTGATTATGATGCTGAAGCTGAAAAATATTTAAGTGGAAATAAAAAAGAATCAAAAGTTATACCTTTTTGGCCTGTATTCTTATCAAAAGATTTTGCAGTACTTGGTGTATTTTTAATATTCTATTTTTACTTAGTATTCTTTAACTATAACTTTGCAATGGATCCTGTTAACTTTGATCCTGCTAATGCTATGGTAACTCCTGCACATATTTACCCTGAGTGGTATTTCTTATGGTCATATGAAACACTAAGAGGACCTTTCTTTGATATGTTAGGTATGAAAGCTGGAGATATTGGTCTTATTATTTTTGGATTAGCACAAGTTATTTTCCTTGTATTCCCATTTTTAGATAAAGATCCAGATATTTTACCTGCACATAAAAGACCTAGATTTATGATTTGGTTCTGGATTATGATTATAGATTTACTTGTACTTTCTGTTTATGGAAAATTGCCTCCAACAGGTGCTAATGCTTGGATAGGATTCTATTCAACAGTAGTATTTATATTACTATGGGTAGCATTACCATTTATTACAAAAGCTGATGCAAAAGCAAGAGGAGCGTTATAATGAGAGAACTTAAAATATTCGCAGTAGTTGCGTTTTTTACAGGTGTTTTATATTGGGGTGTTGAGCCATTTGCTCATACTCAACTACACCCACATCTAGAACCAGCTGACTATACTTTCAATGATGTTGATGGTTTAAATGGCATTACTGGTGATGCTACAAAAGGTGCTGAAATAGTTGCTATGAACTGTACAGCTTGTCACTCTATTAAATCTGCTGGTTTTCCACAGCTTATGGATGATGCTAGTGCTGCTGCTGCTTATGGTGTTACACCACCTGATTTAAGCACTGCTGGTAAAATTTATGATGCAAACTTTTTAGCTGCATTTATAAAAGACCCTGCAAAAGCAACAAAAACAACACATGCATTTGTTGATGGAAAAGTTCATCCAATGCCTGGTTATAGCTGGATGCAACCACAAGAGATAGCTGATATTGTTGCTTATTTAGTATCAATTGCTCCACAAGAGATGACAAATAAAGAGGTGTTCCAAGATGCATGTCAAAGATGTCACTCTATTAAATATGGTGATTTTTATGGTGGTTCAATGGCTGCTAAAACACCAGATGCTAACATAAAAACATATATGGGTAAAATGCCTCCTGATCTATCTCAATATATCAGAAGTAGAGGTGAGCATTATCTACACACATTCATAAATGATCCACAAAAACATCTTCAAGGTACAGCGATGCCTAGAGTTGGATTGACACATGAATCAGAAAAACAAATTATTGAATATATGACTGAAGTTGGTGATAGTTCAAAACCAAAAAGAGAAGCTTTGGCTGGTCCATTTTTAGGTTATCTAGTGATTTTTGCAATATTTGCATGGTTATGGAAAGCTAAAATTTGGCGAGAAGTACACTAAGAAAGGATATAAAATGAAATTATCAAAAATTTTAATGGCTGGAATTCTTAGTGTTACTGTAGCATCTGCAAATGATGTTATGAAAGACTCTATGAATATTATGCAAAAAGGTATGGAAGAGGTTCAATTTGGATTTATTAATAATAATGCAGATTTAATCAAAAGCGGTTTATCACAGATTCAAAAAGGAAACGAGATGTTTTCTGACAAATCTATAATAAAAAAATATTTACCTGCAGATAAAAAACACTTAGTAAATGTAGCTGTAAATGCTTCGAAAAGAATCACAGCAGATACTACTATTATTGAGTTAAATCTTGAGGATAAAGCATACACTAAAGCAGCAGAAGGATACTCAGATATCCTTAATGCATGCTCTAGATGTCATGGTATTGTAAGAAGCTGGTAAGTTTCTTATGATATGAAAAAGGGTAGCTAATTTTAGCTACCCTTTTTTTATTACTTGTAATTTGATTTGTTATTATAAGGGCTAGCCTTAAGTCAATATTTTCGATGCCACACTTACTACAGCAGTCTCACTTCTTAAAATCATATTAGAATCAATCCCTACAATTTTATCGTGATTAAAACTATCTACTTCAAAAGATGAAAATCCACCCTCACAACCAATAATAATAGTTTCTATATCCTCTTTTTTATCTGTAATATTATTATCTGAAAAATTAAACATATAGCTATTTGGGTATTGATTTATAAACTTATCTAAGCTATCACAAACTTCTAATTTAATAATACTACTTCTACCACATTGTCCAGATGAGTTTATCAGTATCTTCTGTAGTTTCTCAATATTTTGCTTATACTGTTTTTGTGAATATTCACAATAGATAAAAGTGATTTTCGTAACTCCTAGTTCATTTAGTGAAGCTATATACTTCTCTACAGATTTTGGATCAATTACACACCAGCCTATATGAAGCTCTTTTTTTGGTTCTATAATTTTCTCTTCAAAATCTTCTAAAACTAATGTAGTTTTTCTTCTATTTATATTTTGTACTTTGTATCTATATATATTTTTATCTTCTAAATTTCTAAAAAATATATCATCACTTGTACTATGTCTTCTTACTTTAAAAAGATATTTATGTAATTCTGCTTCTATTTCTATAGTATCATTAGAAGCATTTTCATGAAAAGTAAACTGCATATTAAAATAGTTTTGAAATCACATATGTAAATACTAAAGCAGATATCTCAATAATATATATTTTTTTTGCAAATGCTCTAAACTCTAGCTGTTTTTCAATCTCTTGAAGTTTGATTACACGCTGTTTTTTATATCTTTTTATCTCCAATACCATAATAAATATACTAGTAGCTATCATCAAAATAACAGTAATACTTAAATCTTGTGAAAAAGCAGCTACTATACCACCAGTATAAGCAACAATTGCATTAATACTATGATAAATAGGTGTCATAAATTTTAATCTCTTTACTAACTTATGATAATCATCTACTTTTAATACACTAAATAGGTTAAAAATCATCACAAAAAGTAAAAAAACTATTGCATAAATATGTGTTAAAATTGATGTATATACAAATTCCATTTGATATATTCCTTGTTATAAGTAGTACCAAAAAATTAAACATAAAGTTAGGAAAAAACTACCTAACTTATGTTTTATTATATGGTACTACTTAGTTTTGATCTGTTATAAAATCGCCATAAGGCGAAGTGTGGTATTATATCCAATAAATCTTATTAGGACTATAAAAAATGGCCATAGCAGTAGAAGAAGCTTTAAAACTAATAGAGCAGAACATAAAAACTACAAAAATTGAAATTGTACCAATCGAACAATCATTAGAGCGTATTTGTGCAGAAAATATTTTTGCTCAACACTATATGCCAAGGTTTAATAACTCTGCTATGGATGGATATGGTGTCAAAGTTGATGATAATGGAAAATCAGTAAAAGTTTTAGATACTATTTTAGCTGGTAGTAAAAAAACCACGAAGATAAAACAAGGTCAAACTCTTAAAATCATGACAGGTGCTAGAGTACCTAAAAGTGTAGATACTATTGTTCCTCAAGAGTTAGTAGAGATTATAGATGAAAACCATATAAAACTTCCATCAAATCTTATAGCAACACAACATATTAGATTTGTTGGGGAAGATATCAAAAATGGAGAACTACTTATTAGTTCAGGAGATGAGATAAATTTTGCAAAGATAACACTTCTTTCTAGTCAAGGTATCACCCATATTAAAGTTTATAAAAAACCAAAAGTAACTGTATTTGCAAGTGGAGAGGAGCTAAAACTTCACTACCAACAGGTCAAAAAATATCAAATTTATAACTCAAACACCCCTACTTTGATTGCACGAGCAAAAGAGCTTGGATGTGATGTTATATTTGTCGGGATGGCAAAAGATAGTGTTGAGAGTTTGTGTGAGCTTATATCAAATTCACTTGATGCAGACTTGATTATCACTAGTGGTGGAGTAAGTGTCGGTGAAGCTGATTTTACAAAAGAGGCTTTTGAAAAATTTCATATGGAAAAAATCTTTGATGGTATTGTTATAAAGCCTGGAAAACCTACGGTTTTAGGAAAAATAGGAAAAACCACAGTTTTAAATCTTCCTGGTAATCCTTTGGCATCATCTTTGATATTTGAATTATTTGGTAAAATAATAGTTCAAAAGCTAAATGGTTCAAAAAATATTTACCATAATACAATAAAAACAAAAAACAAAAGAGAATTCAACAATAAAAAAGGTAGAATCACTATAATTCCAGGATATTTTGATGGAGAAAAATTTGAAGCTTCATATAAAAGAAGTCCAGGGATGGTAAGTATTCTTAGTAATTGTAATGCTCTTTTAGCCTTAGATAAAGATGTTCAACTAATAAAAGAGAATCAAGAGGTAAATATACTTCCAATCAATTGGAAATTTTTCACAAATAACAAAAAGGATTTTTTAACTTATGAACAATAAGCCTACAGAGATAAAAAAAATCAAAAAAGCTGTATGTGTTTTAAGTGGAGGCATGGATTCAACTCTAGCTTCATACATAGCTTTAAATGATGGGTATGAGATAATAGCTGTTCATTTTAACTATGGACAAAGAACAGAACATAAAGAGCTTGAAGCTTTTAGAAATATATGTATTGAACTCAATGTTGAAGAGAAATATGAGATAAATATCCCATTTTTTACCCAAATAGGAGCTTCTGCATTAACAGATAGCTCTATAGAGATCCCCACAAGTGGGGTGGAAGATGGTGTGCCTATCACTTATGTACCATTTAGAAATGGTATTTTTCTTAGTATTGCTACAGCTATTGCAGAAAAACATGAAGCTCAAGCACTTTTTATTGGTGTAGTACAAGAAGATAGTAGTGGTTATCCTGATTGTACTGATAATTTCATAGATAAGATGCAAAATGCTATGAATCAAGGGACAAAAGAGGAAACAAAACTAGAGATAAAAACACCTCTAGTACATATGACAAAAGAACAAATAGTCAAAAAATCTCTTGAACTTAATGTACCACTTCAACATACATGGAGCTGCTATGCAAATGAAAAAAAAGCGTGTGGGGTATGTGATAGCTGTAGACTCAGACTCAAAGGTTTTACTCTTGCAGGTCAAACAGATAAAATTGAATATGTGAAAACTGTTTAAAAAAGTGAACTGCTTCACTTTTTTAAGTTTGAAACCAAAACCAATGTGCTTTAGCACTAAAGAAGGAAATAAAATAAATAACAAGGTAAAAAACTAAATGAAATGGCAAATATCAAAACAGTTTGATTTTTGTTATGGTCACCGTGTATGGTCACAAGAGTTAAATCCAGATTATTCTCTTGATGCTTGTTTGATGTGTAGACATTTACATGGTCATCAAGGTAAGATTTTAGTTCATTTAGAGAGTGATTCACTTGAAAATGGGATGGTTACAGATTTTAAACATCTTAATTGGTTTAAAAAATTTCTTGATGATGTGATTGATCATAAATTTATCATAGATATCAACGATCCCCTTTTTGATACCCTACTTCCACACTATACAAATAATTCAAATGATAATTTTCATAAGATGAAAGAAAACTATAAAATACCTAATCTAACAATCATAAAAGATGAGCCACTTCATATCCATGAGATGTATCAAGGATATATAATAGTAGACTTTGTACCAACAAGTGAAAACCTATCGGCATGGTTACTAGAAATAGTACAAGAAAAAATGTCAAAAATAGGTGTAAGAGTCTCCCATCTTGAATATTTCGAGACACCAAAGAGTAGAAGTGTGGTTTATTCAGACTAGTTTTTTCACACCCCAATAAAACCAATATAAACCCCTTAAATTAAACATTTATATAAAAACAGAGAATATTTTTTAAGGTCTTTTAAGGTGCTATTTTGTATTCTTATGTGTATAAAAAAGTGTATAAAACTTTTTTTCACAAAAAAAAAGAGGGTGTTAAAATGGCAATCAAGGGTATTACTACTAAAACAATGAAAGATGGTAGTAAAGCAATTATGGTAAGGTTTAAATATCAAGGTAGAGCCTATCCAGTTAAAAACTTTACAAAACTATATGGTATAAAAACACAAAAAGAAGCAGAAAAAAACTATTTGAGATTAAAAAGTTCATTAGTGAGGGTAAAAATCCATTTGCTAAACAAGTTAATACCCTTAACGACTTATTTGATGAAAGAAAAAAAACTTTAAGTGAAAATGGAACTTGGAGTAAAGCAACAGAAACAGACTATGTATTTTTTTACAAAAGGACTATGAGGGAGAATATTGGGAAACAAAAACCCAATAAAATTAAATATGAAGATATAATGAAAATCATTGATTCTTTCAAACCAACTCAAACAGCACAAAAAAATAAGGTATTAAGTATATTAAACCCTATTTTTAGGGAAGAAATGAGGAAAAAGAACATTTTTGAAAATCCTTGCGAACATATTGAAAAGTTTAAAGAAGTTCCAAGAGAAGATATCAGTTTAAGAGTCTTAAATAAAAAACCTATTGAAATAATTAGAGAAATATATCATGCAATAGATAAATATGATTATGCTAAACATAAATATTTAGAAATGAATAGAATGTATTGGAAAATGTGTGTAATGACTGCCCATAGGATGGGTGAAGTTTTACAACTTGAAAAATCTCATTGTTATTTAGAAGAGAATAAAATTGTTTCACCTGCTTCAATTACTAAAACAAAAGAAGATTATCACTTCCCTATACCTGATGAATGTTTAGACTATATCAAAAGTGTTGAAAGTGGAAAATTATTTACTATGAGTTCTAGCGGTAGCTTATATTATGGATTTCAGAGAATTTTACAAAAAACAAATATTAAATTAGTAGAGGGTAAAACCTTATCAATACATGATGTTAGAAAACTAATGTTATCAATTATGACAAAAGATTTAAAGATTGATAGTAGATTAGCTGACTATTGTTTAGAACATAAACAACAAGGGGTAATTAAACACTATTTAG
>JAYEJC010000145.1:0-4429 GCA_034660335.1 Campylobacterota bacterium | reverse complement strand
GTTTATTCTTATATGATTTTGTTGTATTTCATTATACAATAACTCATCTTTTGTATTAAAATTCACTATATCTATTTTATAATCAAAATCAATTCTCATTAAAAGAGCTAAAAATAAAGATTTCTTTTTTCTAAACTCTTGTTTTGATAGGTTTGTATCAATAGCTAAATCAATATCTCCACCTTTTTTATTATCATCTGTTCTGCTTCCAAATAGATAAATATTAACATCTCCAAAACTCTTCTTTATATTGTTTTGCAATATATTTATTATTCTTTTTGAGAGTCTCATGAGTTATACTTTTTAAAGAAATTTAATGAATTTAAATAATAACTTTCTATTTTGTAAAAACTATCAATACAATACTTTAAATCATCTAAAGCTTCTTGTAACTCTTCTGGATAATCGTGTTCAAGTTCATTTCTAACTTCTCTTAGTTCTATCCAATTTTCAAGACTATCAATAATATTTTCTTTTTCAATATTTGACAATACTTCACTCATTTTAGTATTTGGTATCCCTGCAACTTCTAAAAGAAGTGAAAATATTTTTGCACCTAAAAAGTCTTGAATTGATGCAAATCTTTTAAGATAAGCATCTAAAATAGCTCTTTTTTCAGGTTTTAAACTATTGAAAGTAAATTGGTCATAAATATTTTGTTCTTTTAATAAATCATCTATTAAAATTTTATACTCTTTTATTGCTACATAGTGCTTTTCTAATTTTTCAAATCTTTTTTTGAGTATCTCTTTTTTATTCATTATTGTCCTATTTTACTGATTTGATAAAATTTTATCAGAATTTATAAATATATTAGATTAAATAGCTGGATACTGCATAGTCACACAGTGCAAACTCCCATGTTGTCTTATAAGTGTAGTACAATCTACACCAATAATATCTCTTTTTGGAAATAGGTTTTTAAATATATCGAGGGCTTTTTTATCATTTTTATCTTGGTATGTTGGTACTAAAACTGCACCATTTATGATTAAAAAGTTTGCATAAGTTGCGGGGAGTCTCTCATCTTCATCATATTTTGCCTCAATCCAAGGCAGAGGTATAAGGTTGTAGGGTAAGCCTATGATATTTTTAAATGTTTTAAGTTCATTTTCCATCTTTTTTAGTACTTCATAATGCTCATCATTTTTATCATCACACGATTGGTAGACTATAGTGTTATTTGGACAAAATCTTGCAAGTGTATCTATATGACTATCTGTATCATCGCCAACTAAAGCACCACTATTTAGCCATAATATTTTTCTAGCACCCAAATACTCTATAAGTTTCTTCTCTATAGTGTTTTTTGTGAGTCTTGGATTTCTATTTTTTTCCAATAGGCACTTAGAAGTTGTCATAATGACACCATCCCCATCACTATCAATAGCACCACCTTCAAGGACAAATGGAATTGTTTTGTGAGAATATGCTTTTAAAAGACCTTTTAGTTTGAGTTGTTTTGTTATTTTATCATCTAACTTATAAGGAAACTTTTTCCCCCAAGCATTAAAACTAAAATCCAGAATAGTATTTTGATTATTTAGCTGAACTGTTATACCACCAAAATCCCTTGACCAAGTATCATCGCTAGGTATTCGTACAAATGTTAAGTTTTTTTTGTTTTTATTTGAGCTAAAAAGTGATTTTGTTTTGGCTAAATCAGATGTAACTATTAAACATTTTTGGTATTTGATAATATGTGTGGTTATTTGAACAAATGTCTCAATAGCATCATCTAAATACTCACACCAATCTGTATTTTTATGTGGAAATACAAGTTGTATAAACTCTTGAGCTTCCCACTCTGCTGGTAGCCTTATCATATCTTAAACCCCTCTTTTATTATCCCAAACTCGTATATGCAATCTATCTGAATACATATACCCTTTTTGAAGTGCAAACTCTATCACACTTAAAGCATTTTTATCTATTATTTCAGCTGTGTCACCTAGTGGCATAAGATATACTTCACAAGGTGGTATTTGTTTCATGATCTCATCTATCTCTTTTGAAGCAAGTGGTAAAAACTCTTTATCAATAACAAACTTCAAGTAGTTATCATCACAAAAGTTTATGATGTTTGTTAGTGTATTTATATTTACCCTTTTATTTAATGGTTCTCCACTATTGCTGAGTTTGACACTATTTGAAAAGAGAATCTTCTTTTGCCAATCTTGGGTAAACTCTATATCAATAGAGGCGTTTGTTTCTATAGTGATATTATAATCATGAGAGATATAAAAGTGCATAAATTTTTGAAACTCTTTATTATTCCAATATAAAAGTGGTTCGCCACCAGTTATAACGATATCAACTTTATAGTTTGGAAGGAGTTTATTCACCTCTTCTATGAGAGGTTTTGAACTTTCATATTTTTTCCATTCATCACGAAAAGCTATATCTGAAGCATGAAAACTATCGCAAGAGCATTTTTTGATTCCACTTGGTGTTTCGTATTCCACCTCAAAACCAGCACATTGCATATTGCACTTACCAAATCGTACAAATACAGATGGAGTACCCACCTTTTTTCCCTCACCTTGAATAGTGGGTCCAAATATCTCATTTATCTCAAGCATTAAGCGTATACCACACTTTTACTTTTTAGATACAAATACCCCTTACTTAAAGGGATTTGTTGATATTTATAAATAATTTTATACACCTTTTTATACACTCTAAATAGTGATATTTTCATTTTTAAACCACATTTCAACTTCATTAACATCATAAGTAATCTTTCCACCTGATACAGTTTGAATAAATGGTAATCTATCATTTAATCTAAGTCGTCTATTTTTTTGCCAATCAGAACTATAACCATATATTTCAGTAAACTCTTTAACTGATATATATTTTTTTGCTTGAATTTTTTTAATTTCTTGTTCTAAATCAACAACCTCTTTAACTTTATTTTCATAAGATAATAGATTGTTCAATTCAAATAAAATATTTTCAATATTATGTTTGTACTCATCTCTTATATCAGATAATTCTTTTTTATCATCTTTTTCTAAACTATATTTTTTGTCAATATACATAATGACTTTGTGAAAATTATAATTATCAAAAGTTTTATGCACTTCTAAATTTTCATGTATCAACTCTTGAATTTTTTTCTTTGTTTTTTTATCCATGCGAAATTATACCCTTATTATAGTAAATGGTTATTTATATAACTTTGAACATACTCAGGATACTCCCAATTATTATAAAACTCTTCTAACTCTTCAAGCTCTCTTTGTTTTTCAGTAAATTTTGTAGCAAGATCACTTTCTCTATTGCTATCTATATACTCATAGGTTTTATCATATTCATTTTCTATGTCTTGTATCTCACTTTCTAATTGACTTTTTTGTTCATAATAGTTTGAATAATCTTTGTGTTCTTCTTTTGTTATATATTTAGCAGGAAGTTCTTTTAGCTTTGAATGATAGTCTAAATCTAAATTTTCATCATTAAAAATATTTTGTATCATATCTGCTTCAAGTTCTTTCAAAAGTCTAGTATGTTTTTTTAATAGCAATACTTTTTTAAATATGAATTGTTTTTTTTCATCTGTTAGTGAGTTTATGATTTTAAGATACTCTTTGTATCTATTTCCAAAATCATTTTGAAGCTTAGATATTCTTTGTCTTCTTTTAGCTCCACCAAGTTTAGAAATATTGACAATTTTTTTTGCTAATTGTTCTAATGATTGAATTATCCCTATTTTTGAAAATCTAAAATTATCAACTTTTACATATCTTTCAAGTTTAATAAAATGATAAAATAGATCAATAACCGCTTCTTGTGTATAACGGTGAAGTCTTATAAAGTGGTTGTATTCCATAATATCAGCATCCATATTATCTTCAAGTATTTGTTTTTCTTGTAATAGCTCAAAATATGTATAATCATAACCATCTAGTACAGTTCTTCTAATCCTATCATTATGAAAAAACTCTAAGCCAATAATAATATTTTCATAAAGTAAATTTTCAACACCCCTATCAAACTCTTTTGACCGAAAAAATTTTAATGAGTTTATTTTTTCATTTAGCAATACAATTTCATCTTCTACTCTTTGTAATCTTTGTTGTTGTGTTAGTTGTACTTTGTTTTTAAGTGAATATAGTTTATTAGCAATATTTTCTTTGAAATTTAGTTTGTTTAATAGGGTGTTATAAAATCTTAATGATACCATCTTAACATTATTAATTTTTTTACCACTTGTTTTTTGAATGTATGAACCTTTTATGTGTGAAAACAAGTCTTGAATTTTTAGCAATACTTTTTCTTTATTTCTTTCATCAAAAAATGAATTTAGTGGTTTTTTAAACTCATATGATTTTACAATTTCTATTGCTGTTTTTAAAATCCCTTTATTATATAACTCTTCTATATCCATTGAGTTTAATATATCAATGATTTTATTGCTATTTGT
>JAYEJC010000144.1:0-4551 GCA_034660335.1 Campylobacterota bacterium | reverse complement strand
GTAATGGTATGTTTTTTATTATATTTTGTTCAAATGATTTAGTTGATAATTCCAATAGCTACGGAAGTATACAATTAGAAAGTTACAATGATGGCTATATTGGAAAATATGTAAAGCCAACTACTAAAGATAAAGAAAAGTTTAAATTACTTGATATTGAATGGATTAAAAAATAATATAAATTACTCTTAATAAAAGCTTAGATATAATTATTTTATAAAATATAAAGGACTTCAAAATGTATGCAGTTGAATTTCAAGCACCTATAGAAAATGGTATTGTTCATATACCAAAACAATATCAAGAAATACAAGATAATAAAAAAGCAACTTTTGTTGTAATGTATAATAATGATAAAACTATTGTAAAACAAAATAATATCAATGAAGAATTAGATGAATTATTTGCTAACTCAAATAATAAAGTACAAGTTACTATGGAATTAGCGACCAATACAGATGAAATGATAAATGATGGAATACTTTGATACAAATATTTATATTTATGCTTTTTGTAAAAATATAGATAATCAAGAACAAAAAGAAATATCCCAAAAACTATTAAAAGATAGGGCATCAAATAATACTTTATTAGTATCTGAAATAATATTATATGAATTTGCTTTTAGTTGCAAGAAACTAAAAGAAGACCCAATAACAATACAAAAAAACTTAAAATTCTTATCAAGATATGTAAAAACAACAGATATAAATATTCATAAAAGAGTAATAGATATATTTGAAAATACTAATTTATATAATAGTTCATTTGATGTATTTCATTTAGCATTTTGTGAATACAATAATTGTAAATTAATTACATTTGACAAGGGATTTAAGAAGCTTCAAAAAACTGCTAAAATTGAGATTGATATAAAGTAGCAAACCTCTATTTGTAAAATTTAACACTTGGAGTAAAGAATGGAAAATTAAAAACTTATGGATTAAGTTTAGTCGCAATATCAGTTTTGAGTATCAGCATTGTTGGTTGCGTAGGTGGTGATTCTTACGCCAACATCAAATGTAGTTTATAATAATATAGATGATAGTTTAAAAACTATCTTCTATAAAATTAACCTTAAACAAATAGTTATAAAATCTTAGTTAAGTTTAAGTTGCATTTTTGTTCCTTATTTTTTAATTCTACCATAAATCAAATATCACTATCTTTAAAGATTTTTTACTAGTTCCCATCGTCTCTGATGGGAATTCATACTTATATTATATTACTCATAAAATATTTAATCTTTAGTATACACTACCATCGAAGAGAGACTTTAAAATAACTAATATTCTTAATTTCAAATCACATCGGAACCCACGACTTTAGTCTGGGCGTAATGTAAGTTTAAATTGACGATGGTCGCAACTAAAGTCCAGATTCCATCTTTATATAATCTACCTAATGACTACTCTTTACTAAAAATATCCTCAGCCCATTGAGTAATAGGACCTCTTAATACTTTTTGTAATTTTATAGCAAATATATTTACCAAAGATGTTTTATCTTGAGTTGATTTTAGGAGTGTTGTTAGGGCATTTGTATATCTATTTACATAGAAGTTGTCTATTTGTTTATTGCTTCCTAATATTACTACTTTACAAGTGTTATCAATACGACTTAAAACCATCTGCATTGTTTTGTTTGACATATTTTGTGCTTCATCAATTATAATAAAGGAGTTTGATAAAGTTCTCCCTCTCATCTCCCCTACCCACATGGTTTGAATACCGTAGTTTACTACCATATTCTCAACTCTTTGGATCACTTCTGCTTCATCAAGCTCTTCATCTATCTTGTTTTTTGCGGCTCTTCTTTTTTTTGTTTCACTTCTTACCATATAGTTTAGACTATCCATCAAAGGGTGGTTATAAATAGCAAATTTTTCTTCATATCCAGGAAGATATCCTATATCTTCACCTTTATCTAGTGATTCAATAGAGTTTCTAATATAGATGATTTTTTGGTACTGTTTTCTTCGTACTTTTTTTATAGCACCACTTAATGCCAAAAGTGTTTTTCCACTACCAGCTTTTGCATCGACAATTATCACATCATAAAATGAGCTATTTAAAGCATTTGAGAAAAAAAGTTGTTCTTTATTAAGAGGAGTTGTGATTTGGTCTCTTACCTCATGCTCATCCAAAATATCAATTTTCCCATTGATGATATTTGCAAGTATCACTTGATCTGAATTTTTTACTTTGAAGTTATATGAATAGTTATAAGGTTTATGTTCTTTATCAAAATCTAAAATATCACCATTTGGTAAAAACTCTTGATCATCAAACTCTATCTCAATAGTTTTTTCATACTGAAAATCAAACTCATCATTATCACCTTTTAAAAAATCAGCTACAAGACCTAAAGATATAGCCCTAGTTCGTGCCATAATATCTAATGACAAAAAGATAATAACTTTTTCATGATACACTTGAGCAAAAGATGCTATTTCGAGTATTTTTCTATCATTGTAGATATTAAGCTGTGTATTTTTACTGTTTGCTTTGTAGTCATCTTTTGATATCACTTGGATATGGGCTTTTTTATCTCCATCTACTTCTATATTTATAATAGTGTGATCATCTTCTTTGATTGTACTTTTTGTAGAACATCCCTCTAAAATACGAGCAAACTCTCTTGCTTGAAAGTTTATCTCCTCAAAGCCACTTTTTTTACTATCTATCTCATCAAGTACTGTCTCAGGTATGATAACAAGATTGCTACAATCATCAGAGAGTTTAAAGATATTTGAAGCATCTTGTAAAATAATATTTGTATCAATTACAAAGTATTTAGTGTATACTTGCATCTTGATTTTCTTTATCTTCAGTTTTTTCTTTTACTGTCATTATTTTATACATAACAAAAGCAAAAAAGAGTGTGATACCTATAGAAAAAAGTATCGGTATATCTTTTAATATTACATAAGTAACGATTAAAATAGCTAATACAGTTGGCACTTCATTGTATGCTCTGAAAAATTTACCCTCTTTTTTACACTCATCTTTTTTTAGTTTGTTTAAATATACCCCTAAACTATGAGAATATCCAATCAAAATAATAATAAGTAATAGCTTTGCATGAAACCATCCTTGTTTAAAGAGATCTGGATTTGCTATTATCATAAACACACCACTTGCAATAGTCGCCCACATAGCAGGAACGCCTATATATTTATAAAGCTTATACTCTTGTATTTTAACAATCTCAATAAACTCTTTTTTATCTTTGTTTTCTTGATGATAAACATACAACCGCGGAAGATAAAATAACATCGCCATCCAAGACAACACACTAATAACATGAAAAGCTAGTACAGGTAGATAATAATCACTCAAATTAATTCCCAATCATTTTTATTTTATTCTATCAAAAGTTTTAATAAATATTGATAATAAAATAAGAATAAATAAATATAAAAGTAAAATTACAATAAAATCAATACCAATGAATAATAAATCAATCAAACAACTACATAAAAGAAATATACATAATAAAAATTATGATTTTGAATTACTTATTAAATTAGAAGCAAATTTAAAAAAATATCTATACAAAAATAAATATGGTGATATATCACTTGATTTTACAAACCCATATGCCATCAAGCTACTAAATAGTGCTTTGTTAAAAACATATTATGATATTCAATATTGGGATATACCAGATGGTTACTTGTCACCACCTATACCTAGTCGTGTTGATTATATTCATCATATTGCTGATCTATTAAAAAATAGTTTAAATGATACAATACCAATAGGTAAAAGTATAAAAGCACTTGATATAGGGGTTGGTGCAAACTGTATATATCCTATAGTAGGACATAAAAGTTATGGGTGGAGTTTTGTAGGTACAGAGATAGACCCTATCTCTATAAAAAACATACAAAATATTATTACAAAAAACAAACTTCCATTAGAGATAATATATCAAAAAGATAAACACTCTATATTTGATGGTATTATAAAAGATGGTGATAAATTTGATTTCACGATTTGTAATCCACCTTTCTTTTCTAGTGAAAAAGATGCTCTAAAAGAGCAAGTCAAAAAGATAGAAAACCTTTCAAATATAAAAATAGATAATCCAACATTAAATTTTCAAGGAAAATCAAATGAACTATGGTGCAAAGGTGGTGAACTAGCTTTTATAAAAAAAATGATCAAGCAAAGTACACACTATAAAACAAATGTAAAATGGTTTACTACATTAGTATCAAAAAAAGATAATTTAAAAACTATATATAAAACACTAAAATCTCAAAAAGCAAAAAATATCAAAACTATAGAGATGAAGCACGGAAACAAACAAACAAGATTTATAGCTTGGAACTTTTGGGATTAAATTTTATATTTTTTTGATATTATTTCATTATGAAAATATTATTAGCACCCGCAGAAACAAAAATAGATGGTGGAGAGTATCCATCATATAATAAAAACAACTTTTACTTTGATGATATATTTGACACCAGAGATAATATAATAAAAGAATATGATAATTTTATACAAAATAGTAGTATAGAAGAGCTTTCAAGATGGTTTG
>JAYEJC010000143.1:0-17318 GCA_034660335.1 Campylobacterota bacterium | reverse complement strand
CGTTATACAAAAGAGAACAGTACATTTGAAAAACAACAAGTCGATGCTTTATTGGAATTAATGAGTTGCCTCATGGTCATGATGCTTCATTTAAAAAAAGGTTTAAGTGATGGTATTCTTGAAAAGAAGAGTTTAGAAATAATTTATCAAATGGACATAATCAATCTTATAAAAAAGGCTTATCTCTAGGTATATAATTATACCAAGAAATAGCAAAGCAAATTAAAAACCAAGGTTTTTTAGTAAAAAGTATCTATTTTTAATCTATCTTATCTACTAATTGCTCAGGTAATATACCTAAGTCTTTTTCTAAAAGTTTTGTATCACCATGTTGAATATATATATCATCATATTCAAATGTCTTAATTCTAACATCTAAATCATTATCACTTACAAACTCCAACAATGCACTTCCCACTCCACCTTGTTTTTGGCTATCACTAAAAATATACCATATTTTAGATCTTTTTGATAATTCAATTAAAAACTCTTTGTCAAGTGGCTTAACAAATCTTAAATCTATAATATTAACATCACCTTTGTAAAGCTTTAAGGTATCAATAGCTCGACCAACCCCTGCTCCATAACCAATAAAAGATATATCACTATTAGTATCTAGCAACATCTCTGCTTTTGCATATATAAACTTAGTAGAACTGTATTCTAATTGGGTAAAAGCACCTCGTGGATATCTTATAGCACATGGTGAGTTAAAATCTTTTGCGAACTCTAAAGCATACTCTAGTGTTTTTGAATCCCTAGGAGCCATAAGAGTCATATTTGGTAAAAACCTTAAAAAACTTATATCAAATTGTCCTTGATGTGTTTCACCATCAGCTCCAACTATTCCTGCTCTATCAATACAAAAAGTCACAGGTAGATTCATCAAACAAACATCATGAATAATTTGATCAAAACCTCTTTGTAAAAATGTAGAATAGATAGTAACAAAAGGTTTAAAACCATCTTTTGCCATAGCAGCCATAGAGGTAACTGCATGTTGTTCTGCTATTGCTACATCCCAAAATCTATCAGGAAACTCTTCTATTAGCTTATCAATACCTGTACCACTTGGCATAGCAGCTGTTACACCTACTATTTTTTCATCCTCTTTTGCTAAAGTATACAATGCATCACTAAATACCGCGGTTGCTGACTTTGGAGAACTTTTTTTAATAAACTCACCTGTTTTTGTATCAAAAGGTCCCACTCCATGCCAATGCTCATGGTGACCTTCAGCGATAGGGTAACCTTTTCCTTTGATAGTCTTTGCATGGACTGTTACAGGCTTTTTTAGATCTTTTGCAATAGTAAGTACATCGATTATCTCTTCGATATCATGACCATCTATAGGACCTATATAGTCTATACCCATCTCTTCAAAAATAATTCCAGGAGTGATAAGCTTCATACTCTCTTCAATTCTTTTTGCAATATAGTCTGTACCCTTTGGCATATAGTTTTTCACTATATGATCTATCTTATCTCTAAAACCTTGATAAAATTTTCCTGCAAGTAGCTTGCTAAGATGTTTTGACATTGCCCCTATTGGTTTGGCTATGCTCATCTCATTATCATTTAAAATTATTACTACAGGAAGTTTCAGATCACCCAGTTCATTTAATGCTTCATATATCATACCAGCTGTCATAGAGCCATCACCTATCATCACAACAGGAACTTTTCCATTGTTTTCTAGCTTGGCTGCTTTAGCTGCACCAACTGCTAGAGATATAGATGTTGAGCTATGTCCAGCAACAAAATAATCAGCACTACTCTCTTTTGGTTTTGTAAATCCACTCATTCCACCAAATTGTCTTAAACTTTCAAACTTATCCCATCTATTAGTTAATAGTTTATGTGGATAGCACTGGTGTGAAACATCAAAAATAAATGGATCACTATTGATATCAAATACTTTATGCATACCTATTGTAAGCTCAACTGCACCAAGTGTAGAACTAAAGTGACCACCATTTACAGATACCACTTCTATGATTCTATCTCTTATTTTTTGTGCTGTATTATTTAACTCTTCTGTTGTTTTATTTTGTATATCCATCTATCTCTTCTTTTTTAAATCAACTTCCCAAAAAAATTCAATCCATTCTTTTGCTTCTTTTACTTTAAAATCAGGTTCTATCAATGCTGTTTTTTTATAAAACAGTGTTGCAATTCTAAATTCACATTTTGGATATCTATTGGTTAAAATTTTCATAATCTCAACCATGGTTTCACCACTATCTACTATATCATCAACTAAAACAACTTTATTTTTATTTGATAAATCAGGTATATTAAATATCTCAAATCTATTTAGTTTTTTTGTTCCATCATAATGTATAGAGTTTAAGCTATATAGTTCTCTTATATCCAAAGCTTCACTTAAAAGATGAGACAAGACCAAACCACCTCTAGCAATAGCAACTAAAGCATCTGGTTGGAAGTTTTTAATATCTTTTACTAAAAATGCACTATCCTCTATACACTCATCATATCCATAATATCGTTTAGTCATCTAAGATATTATCAAGCATCTCAAATACTCTTGTGTTTTGTAGAGCTGTACCTATTGTAATTCTAATAGCATTAAAACCATATCCTGTCATATCTCTTACTATTACACCTTTTTGTAATAATTTTTGTGCTATATCTTTTGATACAAACTCACCTAGATACATAGTGATAAAGTTTGTATATGATGGGATATATTTAAATCCTCTGCTTTTTGCATACTCTTCATATCTTTTCATTTGTATAAAATTTTTATCGATACACTCAGTTACAAACTCTTCATCTTTTAAAGCTTCAATTGCAGCAGCTAAAGTTGGAGTTGTTATATTAAAAGGTGGTCTTAATTTATATAAATTATCTAAGATATTTGTATTTGCTATACCATAACCTACTCTCATTCCACCTAAGGCATAAGCTTTAGAAAAAGTACCTAGATATATAACATTATCATACTTTTCTATCACATCTTTTGGATTTATAGCTTTTGCACCATCTTTAAATGTAGCATACTCTTGATATGCACCATCAAGTACAACTAAAGTATTTTTATCAATCTCTTCTAAAAACTCATAAACATCTTTTGCATCAAGACATTCACCTAAAGGATTGTTTGGTAAACATAAAAAAATTATATCAGCACCTTGCTCTTTATATATTTTTCTAAATTCATCCAAGTTATGTTCATCTGATGGTGTTTTTAAAATTGTAGCACCTGTTTGTTTACCATAAATCTCATACATAGCAAATGTAGTTTTTGCCATAAGAATTTTTGAATCTTTATCACATTTTGCATGCACACAAAACTCTATTACTTGATCTGATCCTGCACCTATTATTATGTTGCTATCATCTACTTCAAACTTATTAGCAAGTGCTTCTTTTAGTTCATACATAGAATCATCTGGATATACAAAAGCATTTTTAGCTACTTCTTGTAGTTTTTGAACAACAATTGGGCTTGTACCATATGGATTTTCATTTGATGCAAGCTTGATTATATCTTTTGTATCAACCCCATATTCTCTTACTACAAGCTCTATTGGCTTACCTGCTTCATATGTATTTACTGTGTCTAGTACTTTATTAAATGTCATCTGCTTCCCTTACATAAGATCCTAAAAATTTTATCTCTTTTTCATATTTATCAAAAATATTTTTAACTTTATTATCATCTCTATGAGCATTAAATTCAATAAAAAATGTTGATATCCCCTCAACTATGTGAGATTTTATCTTTGTTAAATTTATATTTGCTTTATTAAAATCATTTAAAAATGAAACTAAAGCTCCAGCTTCATTTGAAAGCTGCACTAGTATAGATGTTTTATCATCACCACTTTGTCCATTATCAAAATTTGAGATGATTAAAAATCTAGTTCTATTGTTCCCTTTATCTTCAATATTTTCAAATAATATTGGAAGATTATACATCTTTGCTCCAACATGTGAACATATAGCAGCACTATTTGGTTCTTTGATAGCCAATTTTGCTGCTTTTGCTGTTGATTCTACAGGTATCAACTCAATCTCATCCAAACCTAAATCTTCTAAAAATTTATGACACTGATCAAATGCTATATCTTTTGAATATATTTTTTTAATCTGATCTACACTATCTACTGTTGTTGCTAAAGTATGGTGAATATCGACCATAACCTCAGCAATAATTTTTAAGTTATATTCATTAAAACAAGTAATTGTATCACTAACTATTCCATTGCTACTATTTTCTACAGGGATAACACCAAATTTTGCTTTTCCATTTACCACTTCTCTAAACACACCTGTTATAGAACCTATTGATAAATAAGAACTCATTGCACCAAATCTTGATTCAGCAGCTTGATGGGTAAAACTTCCTTGTGGACCCAAATAGGCTATATTTTCTGGTAATTCAAGATTTCTACTAATTGCAAATATTTCTAAAAATAGAGCCTCAATAGCACCTCTTGATAAACTACCATTTTGTTTTAAAGATTGAGAGTATAGTCTATCAATAATAGCTTTTTCTCTCTCAGGTCGATATATAGCACCACCACTTTGAGCCTTCACAAGACCAACTTGATGAACTGTTTGCATCCTTTTGTTTAACAAACTTAACACTTCATCATCTATATTATCTAGGGTGTCTCTTAATTTTTTTAATTCTATCTCTTCATCCATATATTTCCCCTTTGACCTATACTAATTAAACTTTTTATCTTTTGCTTCATTTACTATTTGTGTTGCTAAACCATTTGTTGCAACAGCTATTTTATTTGCGTCTTGTATCATCTGCTTACTATGTGATGTATGGTTTTTAACTACTGTTATATTAGCATTGATACTCTCCATACTTGCCTGCTGACCTTTTGATGCTTGTGTAACATTTTCTATTAATTGCATTGTTGATTTTATATGTTCATTTAGTTCACTATATCCTTTGATCATCTCATCAGATATCTCTTTTCCTTGTACAGCCTTTTGTGTCGCACTTTGAACTAAGTCTTTTATCTCTTTTGCTGCTTCTGCACTTCTATTTGCTAGATTTCTTACCTCTTGTGCAACAACTGCAAAACCTTTACCAGCTTCACCTGCTGTTGCTGCTTCTACTGCTGCATTTAGTGAAAGAATATTTGTTTGAAATGCAATCTCATCAATTATGTTGATAGCTTCATTTATAGATGAAACTTGAAGAGCTATCTCATCCATCTCATTTGTTGTTTGATTTGCCAACTCTTGCCCTACTTCAACAGATGATGTTACATTTTTAGCATAATTAGCCATTGTAACAGCATCATTTGATGTTTGTCTTATAACATCTGTTATCTCTGTAATTTGATTTACACCATTTTCTAGCTCTGTTGTTTGCTGAACTAAATATTTTTCTATAGTAGATACAGTATCTTCAAGTGCTTGTGCATCTATTTGCATCTGCATACCATTTTGTAAATTTGATTTTGCATTTTGAGTCAAACTATTTCCTAAAGCATCTACTTTATTAAATACCTCTTTCATAGTACCTGTTGTTTTTCCTGTTGAGTTGATTCTATCTATATAGTTATTCTCATCAAAAGAGTTTAGTACATTTGATACTCTTGATATATTATAACCAACAGCATCAATTAGAGCATTTACAAGCTCTTTTAATTCATTTAGTTCAGGGCTATGTGCATCTGTTTGTATTTTTACATCAAATACACCCAAAGATGCTTGTTTACATACAATTTTTGCCTCTTCTATAACTTGAGCATCTCTTTCAACACCTGCTACAGTTGCATCTATATTTTTATTTACTGATTGTACTAATGCACCTATCTCATCGTTGCTATATCCATCAATATAACCAACCTCTTTCTCCTCTTTATTGATATATCCAAAGAACATCTCCAAACCTTTTTGAAATACATCAATAGGTTGTGTCGCTCTTCTTATTAATACTGTCATAAATATTGTTACAAGAACTAGTACTATACATGCTTGTATAATAAGATTCCATACAGTGTTATTAATAATTTTATCTGATTCTTCAAGATTAAAAGTAAGATCCATAATACCTATTACATCACCCTCTTTTTGATTTATATGACACATTATACATTCATTTGTAGCAATCATAGGTCGAATTGATCTTAGTGTGTGTTTTCCATCTTCAAAACTCTCTATTATATTTGTTTTTTTTGATTCAAATACTTTTAATGTCTCTATATCTGTCGTGTATGGTATTTGAGGTGAAAATAAACCTAACATATCTTGGCTTCTTGCAACAACAAATTTTTCAAGACCCTTTATCTCTTTTCTACTTTTCTCCTCAGCATCAGCTATTATAGTAGAATCACCTGTGTTCATAGCTGTTCTTAAATTTAAAAAAATAGAATCAGTTAGTTGGTTTAATGCTGCATTGGCATTACTTTTTGCCAAATCATCCATCTTATAAGCTGATGTAAATACAGAAACTAAATTACTCAAAACTAGTACTAAAATTGTTGGAACAATAATTTTAGTTCTAATTCTCATCTTTCCCATTACTTTTTTTGGAGCACTCATAATTAATCCTTATTTTATAAATTCTTCTTCTAAAGCTATTAGATCTTCAAAAGTTTCTCTTTTTCTTATAATTCTATCTATACCATTTTCAATTGCAATCTCTACAACTTTGCCTCTTGTATTATAGTTACTTGCCATTGTAAAACCATATGCACCAGCACTATATATTGCCATAATATCATTGTGTTCTGTTTGAGGTAGTTGGATATTCTTTGCAAAAAAATCACCACTTTCACATACAGGACCTACCACATTACAATCACTTATATCTTCTGTTTTATCAATAACTTCTATTTTATGATAAGCATCATATAGTGATGGTCTAAGAAGATCATTCATAGCCCCATCAACTATTACAAATCTTTTATCACCATTTATTTTTTCATATAATACTTTTGTTACAAATACTCCACTATTTCCAACAAGAAATCTACCTGGTTCACAAACGACTGTTATATCAAGCCCAAATAAAGCGTCTAGTACAGTTTGAGCGTATTCATAAGTATCAATAAGTACTTCATCATCATATACAATACCTAAACCACCACCAACATCAAAAAACTTCAACTCTATTTTAAGTGCTGATTTGATATTTCTTACTAAATCTGCAACTATATTTACAGCCTCTTTTATAGGGGCTAGTTCTGTTAGTTGACTTCCTATGTGACAATGTATACCTATTGGATCAAGATTATCTGAATTTTTTGCTTTTATGTACATTCTTTTTGCTGTATTGATATCTACACCAAATTTATTTTCATGCAAACCTGTAGAGATATATGGATGTGTTTTTGGATCAACATTTGGATTTACTCGTATACTTATTCTAGCCTCTATATTTAGCTCTTTTGCCATAAGCTCCACTCTATTAAGCTCCGCTTCGCTTTCTACATTTATCATCAATATATCTAATTCTAGTGCTTCTTTTATCTCTGCATCTGTTTTTCCAACACCAGAAAAAATAATTTTGTATTTTGCAATACCAACTTTTAATGCACGCTTAACTTCACCAATGCTAACACAATCAGCACCACTACCTAGGTCACCTAGATGTTTTACAACACTTAAATTAGAGTTTGCTTTTACAGCATATGAGATTAAAGATTTTCTCGCTTTAAAAGCATTTTTCAACTCTTCGTATTGTTTAGTAATATAATCAAAGTCATATACATAGTATGGTGTTTGATATTTGTTTGCTAATTCTTTATAATTCATATTTTATTTCCTACATATTTAAAATTTAATTTAAAACTAAAAAAACTCTAAACTAAATTTTATTATTAGATTAAAGAAGGGTAAAATTTCACCCTTTTAAACCATTAATCTTTACCATTCCAAGCTATGTTTTGTTTTCCATTTTCATCAAAATCAACTGCTGGCATACCCATTATATTAAAACCACCATCAACATAATGAATCTCACCTGTAACAGCTTTACTTAAATCTGAAAGTAGATACATACCACTATTTCCAACTTCATCAATTGTTACATTTTTTTTCATTGGACTATGTGCTTCATTCCATTTTAACATAAATCTAAACTCACCAATTCCAGCTGCTGCTAAAGTTTTAATAGGACCTGCAGAGATTGCATTTACTCTTATTCCATCTTTTCCTAAATCTTCTGCTAAGTATTTTGTTGTCATCTCTAAAGCTGCTTTTGCTACACCCATAAGGTTATAGTTTGGTATATACTTTACTCCACCATAATATGAAAGTGTAAGTACTGATGAGTTTTTACTCATAATTGGTTTAAGTTCTCTAATAATCTCTATTAAACTATAAACTGAAATATCCATAGCAACATCAAAAGCCTCTTTGCTTATATCTACAAATCTACCTGTAAGTCCCTCTTTTGGAGCAAATGCTATTGAGTGAACTATAAAATCAATCTCTCCTAAATCTTTTTCTAAAGACTCTTTTAAAGCTTTGATCTCTTCTGGTTTACTTACATCACAAGGGTATAATCTACCATCACAATTTAAATCTTCAGCTAATGGAGCAAGTTTTTTTTCAAATCTTTCATTTAGATAAGTAATAGCCATAGTAGCACCTTGTTCTTCACATTTTTTAGCGATACCATAAGCTATTGATTTATTATTAGCTATACCTAAAACTATACCTTTTTTACCATTCATTACCATTGTATTTCCTTTATATATTATTTGTTAATTCTATTAATTTTTTGAAATCTTCAACATCCCAAGATGCACTACCTATTAAAGTACCATCTACATTTGGAATATTTAGTATCTCTTCAATATTTCCAATTTTTACACTACCACCATACAACAATGGTTGTGTAAATTTCTTTTTTAATTTTTTATGGATAATTGTTATATCCTCTACACTTGCCACTTCACCTGTACCAATAGCCCAAACAGGTTCATATGCAATAATCAAATTATCATATTCTAAATCTATACCATTAAATTGCTCTTGAAGATAACTTAAAGTTTCGGTAATACCTTTTTGTTTAACACTCAATGGCTCACCTACACAATATATTATTTTATAACCTAATGCTTTGTAGTAGTTGTATTTTAAAGTAATCTCTTTTTGTGTTTCACCTAAGATATGTCGTCTTTCGCTATGACCTATTAAGATAGATTTTATTCCAAATTCATCTATTTGCTCTGTTCCAATCTCACCTGTAAATGAACCATTTTTTGTATAATATCCATTTTGTACACCAATTGTAATATTAGAATTTAAATCAAAATTATCCAAAGCAGTTGATGGAGGAAATATATAAATATCATTTTTTATATCTTTATCTGTTATAAAACTATCTACACTATTAATAAACTCTTTTGTAGTTCTTCTTGTATGATTTGTTTTAAAGTTACTAGCTATTATTTTCAATCTAAATCCTTTTTTCTTTTTTATTATATAAACTAACTATATCAACAACTTTTGAGGCATAACCCCACTCATTGTCATACCATACATTTAGTTTTATCATCTTATGTTGATTTACATTTGTAAACCTATGGTCAATAATTGTAGTAAATCTTTCTGCTTGAAAATCAGAAGAGACCATATTTTCATAACTATTTAATAATATATCATATTTTTGCATCTTTTCATAATCTAAAAAAAGATTTTCAATCATTTTTTTATCACAACTTTTTTTGACACATAACAAAATATCAATAGCCCCAACAGTTGCAGTTGGTACTCTAAAAGAACTAGAAGATATTTTTTTTTGATCTATCTTATCCAAAACATAAGAGCAAGCTTCAATTGTTGTTGTTTTTGAAGGTATTATATTTTGTACTGATGATCTGCCAAAACCATAATTACACTCAATATCTCTATTAAAACTACCAACACAACTACTATCCAAAACTTTTTGATGATTTAATAATGGATGTATAGTTGTTATATTTCCATATTTTATCTTAAATTTATTATCAATTAATTTTAATACAGGGAGTAATGCTGTTGCATTACAAGAACTTGTAGAGATAATTTTATGTTTTTTTATATCTAACTTTTTTTCATTTACTCCAAGTACTATATTTATATCTGCATCTTTGCTAGGATGTGTTAAAAATATAGCTTTTAGAGATGATCTTTTCAAAAAATCAAAATCTATTTTACTACCACTTGCATCAATAACAAAATCTACTCCAATATTTTTAAAATCAATATCTAAAAGTGAATTATAATTTAGAACTTTTATACAATGATGTTTATTTTTAATTGTCTCATCTTCAACAAAAAATTTATCTTTTATTTTTCCATATGTTGAATCATAATTTAAAGTATATGCTATATTTTCTATATTGTTATTCAACTCATTAATAGCAACAATTTGAAATGAAGTTGATTTTAAAGATAGCCTAATTATAGCTTTTCCTATTCTACCTACTCCATTTAATAATATTTTCATCTATTTCTCAACTATCAATTATTTTTCAACTATAAGTGCTTTTACACCTGGTAAAACTTTGCCCTCTATAAGCTCAAGTGATGCTCCACCACCTGTACTTATAAATGTCATCTCATCTTCATCACCAGTTCGTCTTACTAAATCAGCAGTATCTCCACCACCTACAACTGTTGTGGCATAAGAAGATGCAACTGCATGTGATAGCTTGGTACTACCTTTTGCAAATTTATCCATCTCATACACACCCATAGGACCATTCCATAAAATAGTATGAGCATCCTCAAGTGCTTGTGCAAAAAGTAGTGCAGATGCAGGTCCAATATCAAGCCCCATCCAGTTTTTTGGTATCTCTTGAACCGTTACTGCTTTTGCAAATGCTTCACTATCAAAGGCTTCAGCTGCAATAACATCAACAGGTAGATAAAATTTCACACCTTTTTGTTTTGCTTCTTCCATGATTTTTATAGCTTCAGGTATAAGCTCCTCTTCAACCAAAGAGTTCCCTATCTCGTGACCTAAAGCTTTTAAAAATGTAAATGCCATACCACCACCAATAATAATTTTATCAACTTTATGTATAAGATTGTGAAGTGCCTCAAGTTTTCCACTTACTTTAGAACCACCCACAATAGAAACAAATGGTCTTTTTGGCTCTTCAACTATATGGTAGAAAAATTTAATCTCTTTTGCAAGTAAAAACCCTGCTGCTTTATGCTCAATATCAAAATGCTGAGAGATACCCTCAACAGAAGCATGAGCTCTATGTGATACACCAAATGCGTCATTTATATAAATATCAGCCATATTTGCTAATGTTTTTGACAACTCTGGATCATTTTTTGTTTCACCTGGTTCAAATCTCATATTTTCTAAAAACATTATTTCACCATTTTGTAACTCATTTGCCATCTGGATTGTTTCATCACATATCACATTTGGAGCAAGTTTAATATCCATCTTTAAAAGTGTTTTCAACCTTTGCTTTACAGGCTTCAATGAAAATTTTGTTTCAAATCCATTTTTTGGTCTTCCAAAATGTGACGCGATAATAATAGCACAATCATTATCAATACAATATCTTATTGTATTTAAAGCACTTCGGATTCGACGATCATCTGTAATATTTTGATACTCATCAACAGGTACATTAAAATCACATCTTATAAATACTTTTTTTCCACTAATATCAATATTTTTTATCTCTTGTAGTTTCATATTAGTTGTTTCCTACATGTACAGCCATATCAACTAGTCTTGTTGAGTATCCCCATTCATTATCGTACCATGCTAGAACTTTTACCATATTTTCTCCAACTACTTGTGTTGTATCTAAAGGTACTACAGAACTAGTAGATTCACCATTAAAATCACTAGAAACTCTATACTCTATATCAACACCTAAGATACCTTTCATATTTGTATTTGAAGCATCTACTAAAGCTTGGTTTACCTCTTCTACTGTTACATTTTTATTTAAAGTTACTGTTAGGTCTACCATAGAAACATTTGGTGTAGGTATTCTTATAGCTTGTCCATTGATTTTTCCAGAAAGTTGTGGAAGTACTTTGCTTATTGCTTTTGCTGCACCTGTAGTTGTAGGGATAAGATTAACAGCACCTGCTCTAGCTTTTCTTGGATCTTTTTTATGTTTTGAATCTAAAATTGGTTGAGACCCTGTATATGAGTGAATAGTAGTCATAAGACCTTTTTCTATTCCAAATGCATCATCAAGTGCTTTTGCTACTGGTGCTAAACCATTTGTAGTACAAGAAGCATTTGATACAATTGCTTGACCTGCATAAGTATCTTCATTTACACCCATTACAAAAGTTGGTGTATCATCTTTTGCTGGTGCAGAAAATACAACTTTTTTTACACCACTATCAATATATGGCTGAACAGATTCCATAGTTAAAAATGCACCCGTACACTCTAAAACAACATCAGCACCCAAAGATGCAAAATCTAACTTTGAAGGATCACGCTCTGAAAGTAATTTTGCTTTATCATTTTCAATATAAATAAAACCATCTTCAACTTTTATGTCAGGTCTATTTCCATGTACTGAATCATATCGTAAACCATATTGAATCATATCTTCAGAACCACTAGCATTACAAGCAACAAGCTCAACATCATCTCTACTTGCTACTATTCTTGCAACACATCTTCCAATTCTACCTAAACCATTAATAGCAACTTTTAAAGCCATTTACAATCCTTTTAATTTATAAATTTAAACTATTTTATCAAAAATCTTATATGAAAATGTTTAAGCCCTTTACTAATATTTTTAAAGCAAAAATTGATATTAATTTTGGTAAAATTCTTACTTATTTTCCAAACTAAAAATGGGGTTTTAAATGTCAATAATGATTAACAAAAGAAATGGTCGTCAAGAGGTATTAGATATCTCGAAAATTCAAAAACATACAATATCAGCTACATTAAATTTAGAAGGTGTATCACAAAGTGAACTAGAGATAGATGCACAAATTAAGTTTATTGATGGTATGAGTTCATCTGATATACAAGATGCTCTTATCAAAACTGCTGTTGAAAAAATAGACATAGATGTCCCTAATTGGACTTTTGTAGCTAGTAGACTTTTTCTTTTTGATCTATACCATAGAGTGGGTAAAGTAACTCATCAAATAAAAGGAAATGCATATTGTCATCTAAAAGACTATATCAAATATGGTCAAGAAGCAGGTAGAATTATCCCTGAATTAGAGGCAGGTTATGACCTAAATGATTTAAGTGATTATCTTGATCCGCAAAGAGATTATCTTTTTAATTATTTAGGTATGAAAACATTATATGATAGATACTTGCTTAAAAACAATGACAAAGAACCAATAGAACTTCCACAACAGATGTTTATGGGTATTGCTATGTTTTTAGCACAAAATGAACAAGACAAACAAACAAGAGCTAAAGAGTTTTATGACCTTATCTCAAAATTTGAGGTTATGCTTGCAACTCCAACACTTTCAAACGCAAGAACAAATAGACATCAGCTAAGCTCATGTTATATAGGAAGTAGTCCTGATAATATTGAAGGTATTTTTGATGGATACAAAGAGATGGCACTATTATCTAAATTTGGTGGGGGAATTGGCTGGGATTGGAACTCAATCCGTTCACTTGGTGGTGTAATTGATGGTCACAAAAGTGCAGCAGGTGGTACAGTACCATTTTTAAAAATCACAAATGATATAGCACTTGCTGTTGATCAGCTAGGTACTAGAAAAGGGGCGATTGCTGTTTATTTAGAGCCTTGGCATATGGATATAGAAGATTTTATTGATTTAAAAAAGAACTCAGGTGAAGAGAGACGAAGGGCACATGATCTATTTCCATCACTTTGGATAAATGACCTTTTTATGAAAAGAATTTTAGAAGATGCTCATTGGACTTTATTTGATCCATATGAGGTCAAAGATTTAGCATCTCTTCATGGAGATGAGTTTGAAAAAAGATATATAGAATATGAAAACAATAAATCTATAACAAAACAACAAATGAAAGCAAAAGATTTATGGAAAAAAGTACTTACCTCATATTTTGAATCTGGAAGTCCTTTTTTATGTTTTAAAGATACTGCAAATAAAGCAAATCCAAATAATCACACAGGATTTATAAGAAGTTCTAATCTATGTACAGAGATATTTCAAAACACTCAACCTAACCATTATTTAATCAAAATAGAGTTAGAAGATGGAAATATACTAACATACGAAGAGGAAGAGTTAGTAACAGTAGATAGTGGTATAACAAAAAAAGCAAATAAAATTACTGCACTTGATAGATTAAATGGTCAAAAAATATTTATTGTAGAAAAAGAGAAAATAGATGGAGATACAGCTGTTTGTAATCTTGCTAGTGTTAATTTAAGTAAAATAAATAGTGATGATGATATAAAAAGAGTTATGCCAACTGCTATAAGAATGCTTGATAATGTTATTGATCTTAATTTTTATCCACTTAGAAAAGTAAAAGCTACAAATCTAAAAACAAGAGCAATAGGTCTGGGAGTTATGGGCGAGTCTGAGATGCTAGCAAAACATGGTATCGTATGGGGCAGTGATGAGCATCTTAAAAAGATTGATTCTGTAATGGAAGCTATAAGCTATAATGCGATTAATGCATCTTCTAATTTAGCAGAAGAAAAGGGTATATATCCTACTTTTGAGGGCTCTAAATGGTCAAAAGGGATAATGCCAATGGACTCAGCACTACAAGCAGTTAATGCTTTAGTTCAAAAAGATCTTTTTGATACAGGGTATGATTGGGAAGAGTTAAGAGAAAAAGTCAAAACTCAAGGTATTAGAAATGGTTACCTAATGGCTATTGCACCTACTAGCTCTATATCTATATTAGTAGGTACCACTCAAGCTATTGAACCTGTATATAAAAGAAAATGGTTTGAAGAAAACTTAAGTGGACAAATACCAGTAGTTGTACCAAATCTATCTCCAGATACTTGGAACTACTACACTCCAGCTTATGAAGTTGAACAGCTTGATATTATTAAAGCTGCTGCTATAAGACAAAAATGGATAGATCAAGGGCAAAGTACAAATATATTTATGAGTTTAGATAAAGCAAGTGGTAAATATCTTCATCAAATATATACTTTAGCATGGCAACTAGGACTAAAGTCTACATATTATTTAAGAAGTCAATCTCCAGAAGCGGTATCAGATGTAGCTGATAGAAGTCAAGAATGTATAGGATGTCAATAATGGATAGAAAAACGATATATAACCCCAGTTCACATGAGTCTTTAAATGATAGAAGAACTTTTGGTGGTGACCCAGATGGAATGATAAACTTTACAAGCTGTAAATATGAATGGGCTGTAAAACTTTGGGATACTATGGAGGGTAACACTTGGTTCCCAAAAGAGGTTCAGATGACTGCAGATGCAAAAGATTATAAATATCTTACTGAACCTGAAAAAAGGATGTATGATTTAGTTTTATCCCAGCTAATTTTTATGGATAGCTTACAAACAAATAATCTTATGGATAATATAAATCCATATATAACTGCACCTGAAATAAATGCTATTCTTTCACGACAATCTTACGAAGAAGCAAATCATAGTAAGTCGTATGCGGTTATGGTAGAGTCTATCTCTGATAATACAGATGAGATATATAATATGTGGAAAACTGACTCTAAACTACAAGAAAAAAATAATTTCATTGCAGGAACTTATAAAAATTTAAGTGGGGATATAACAGATAAAAAAATAGTACTAGCGATGTTTGCAAATCAAATATTAGAGGGTTTATATTTTTATGCTGGTTTTGCAGCTATGTATGCACTAGGTAAATCAGGTAAAATGCTTGGAACTTCTCAAATGATTAAATTTATACAAAGAGATGAAGTGACACATCTACTTTTATTTCAAAACCTAATCAACTCAACAAAAAAAGAGAGACCAGAACTTTTTGATGATGAGCTTGAAAAAGAGGTTAGGACTATGTTTAGAGATGCTGTTGATTTAGAATCATCATGGGGTGGCTATATCACACAAGGTCAGATTTTAGGTTTTACTAAAAATATAATTAGACAATATATTGAATATCTAGCAGATAGAAGACTTGAAGCAGTTGGATATGAACCAGAATATGGAGTAAAACACCCTATTCCATGGGTAGATGGGTATAGCTCTTTTAATGATCAAAGAACAAATTTCTTTGAAGGAAATGTTGTGAATTATTCAAAAGGTAGTATTGATTTTGATGACTTCTAAAATAAATTTAGTAGCATTACAACTTAAAACATCTTCTAATTTTAAAAAAAATTTTAAAAAATTAGAAAAAAAAATTTTACAATCACCAAACAACTCTTTTATATTAGCTCCTGAGCTGTATATATCAGCTTATGCTTATGATAGACTCAATGAAGCAGTAGAGATGACAAACAAAGTTATCCCTAGACTTCTAAAACTAAGTACCAATAAAACAATATCATTAACTATGATTACAAAAAAAGATAAACACTATTACAATACGCTATTTATATTTCATAAAAATAAATTAATACACACTCAATCAAAAAATAAACTTTTTGTTATGAATGATGAAAGAAAATATTTTACTAAAGGTGATGAAAAAGATATTAAGATTATTGATATCGATGGTTTAAAAGTTGCCGCTTTAATATGCTTTGAGCTTAGATATATAAACTTATGGCAAAAAATACAAGGGGCTGATTTGATTTTGATTCCTGCTATGTGGGGAAAACTTAGAAAATCAAATTTTGAAACTCTAACTAGTGCCTTAGCTGTAGCAAATCAATGTTTTGTTTTGGCGTCAGATAGTTCAAATAAAAATATGGCAAAAAGTAGTGCTATAATCTCACCATTTGGAGATATTTATTTAGATAATAATAAAAAAATAATCTCAAAAGAGGTAGATCTAAAAGAGATAAAAAAAATGAGACGATATTTAAATATAGGTCTAATTACCTCTTACACATCTAAGATTTAGTTCTAGTGTTTTTGAATCTGATTGATATGTTTTTGATGTATTAAAATCAATTGTCCAAACATCATCATAGATTGTTGATGTTGTTGCTTTTGATGTTGTACTTGTCCAGTACTTACTATTTGCTGTATTGATAAATGTATCGCTTATAGATGGTGTATATTTTGTCATATCTACTATTGAAAACAACTCATTAAAACTAGGCAATCTCCAATCACTAAAACCGCCTGCACTACTACTTGTAAAAATAAGATTTAATGAAAAATTTGGGGGTCTAAAAACTTAAGCTAGCTTAGGTATTATGGGCTTAAAAAGGATTTATTTACAAATGACTGTAAAAAAACACTAAAACTTGTCCTAATTGTAAGAAAAATAAT